>CAYMFZ010000027.1:17516-20960 GCA_964389585.1 uncultured Pirellulaceae bacterium
CTGCAGATTCGATCCCGATTATCAATTTGACTGATCCGGTCGAAGAAGCGTCGGTGACTTCCGTCGAGACCAACTGGGAAGAACGTTTGGAAAGCGCCAACACGGATCGCAGGATGTTGGCTCGTTTTTTCGCTTTGTGTTTGTGCTTCGTCGCAATCGTCAACATGACGCCAGCACTTTACCATTGGTACCACTGGACTCAGTTGAATGAGGCCATGGCTCTGCCACGTTGGATCTACATCCAGGTTTTCATTGGAGCGATCCATTTAGTCTACGCATTGTTTCTGTTTCAAATCGGCGATTGGTCTGCGATGCGTGCTGTCTCAGTTGCGATGTTGGTTGTCGCATTTATTTTCGGTTTCGTTTCTACAGGGCTTCTTGTTGGTGGAGGCGAAGGAAACTTAACCGGGTTTCTTGGAATACCCTACATGCTCAATCGGCAAGCCTGTATCTGGTGTGTTGCAATGCTCTGTCTTGCAACACTGATGAGTTATTGGGGGGGCAAAGAGTCGACCAACTGGCAGCGCACTGATGCTTTGTTGAAAGACATTCTTGCGAAATCATAGGCGCCTTGTTTGCCTGCCCAAATGGCTTTAGCTTGGACGCCCTGATTTAAGTAAATTAGCCACAGCTCTTCTCTGAACTATGCCCCACGATTCGCAAAACCCAAAATGGCTTGTCTTGGTTCCAACCGAATTTGAGCGAGTTAAGATCCAGCCGCAATTGACAATTCCGAATTCGGTGCTGGAAACTTGCGGATTTGGCCCTATTGTTTCGGCTGCAAAAACAACAGAGCTAATTCAAAAGCATCGGCCTGACAAAGTCCTGCTGCTTGGGATCGCTGGTGTTTACGACAAAATGCTTGCGGTAGGGTCGGCCTTCAATTTTTCTGAAGTCAGTTGTTATGGAGTCGGAGCTGGCAGCGGTGAAACGTTTTTGACTGCTGAAGAAATGGGTTGGAAACACTGGGATGCGAACGATGAAACCGACGACGATTCGATTGCGGATTTGATTCGAATCGAACCACTGACAGATATTGCATCCCAACTTCTGACGGTTTGTTCTGCCGCCGAGAATCGCGACGACGTAAAGCTTCGAATCAACAAGTTTCCGTTTGCGTTGGCGGAGGACATGGAAGGTTTTGCAGTTGCTGCTGCGTGTAAATTGGCCGGTGTACCTGTTTCGATTGTTCGCGGTTTTTCAAACGCCGCCGGCGATCGAGATAAATCGAATTGGAAGATTGATGAGGCACTGGAGGCCGCGGTCGCTCTTTGTCATCGTCGAATCGTTGAAAAGGATCTTGAGCCTTAGGCCAAGTCATTCAGTCTCATGAGCCATTCCATTTCTATTGGTGATTCGTCGAATTCTTTGGCGACCATTCGATTGGCAATTTCAACTTGCCCCAACGACACGTTTGCGTTTCATGGGATCCTGAACCAGAAAGTTGATTTGCAGGGCTTGGCGTTTCAAATTCAGTTGTTGGATATTCAACAGCTCAATGACGGCTTGTTTAACAATCAGTTCGACGTAGCCAAGGCAAGTTTTCATGCGGCGGCCTTGTTGTCCGACCGAACAGTTGTGCTTCCGTCAGGATCGGCGCTCGGATTTGGAGTCGGTCCTTTGTTGCTTGCCGCAAAGTCGGATTCTTCGCCCGATGACGAATCTGGTGAAGCTCGCGTCACACTCTGCCCTGGAAAGCACACAACGGCTGCAATGCTTTATCAATTGTTCTACAACGACTCGATTAACGCCAAGCAAACGTCTGTTGAGCATCACCTTTTTTCTGAAATCATGCCTGCCCTGAGAGAGAACAAAGCGGACTTTGGTGTATGCATTCACGAAGGTAGATTCACGTGGAAGGAAGAGGGGCTTTACCTTGTCGAGGACTTAGGAACCAGATGGGAAACTGAAACCAATTCCCCCCTTCCCCTTGGCGGAATCCTCGCGAGGCGAAGTCTACCCAATCAACTAATTGATCGAGTTCAGTCCGTGATTCGTGCGTCAGTAGAGTACGGATTGGCAAACCGAAATGAGACTTTGCCTACGATGAAAAAGTACGCTCAAGAATTCAGCGACGAAGTGTTGTTCGGCCATGTTGATTTGTATGTAAATCAATGGACGGTTGATCTCGGAGAAATTGGCTCAGCGGCACTTCAAAAACTCTCTGATATGACCATCGAAAATGGTTTGATAGCCAACGGACACCAAGCGATAACTGTCTGGTCGCGGTCAACTCAATGAGTGGCTTTCGGATAAATGAAGCCCTTCGAACACTATCGGATAGGTGATGCGATTGCCAAAGGTTAGCCACTTTCGTCAAAGCACGGGCGGAACTCGTGATTGGTCAAAGCTTATATTTATGATCTGCCGCAGTGCGTAAGCACCCGGTTCGGTCGCTCTAAACACGTCGCGTAAAACCGGACGCTAACGCGTGGCGGCTGATTTTCAACACCCAAAATTTAAGCGATGAAAATCCACTAGCTGATGTCTTTGGCGCGTTCGGGTTTGAGTGATTCCGATTTTTGAGCGGCGAACATTTGTGAGAAGAACAGCCGACTGGCGTTCCCAAACCATGTTGGAATTTGTCCGCGAAACAAATAAGCCAACACACCAATGCCAACAAAGACAAGAATCAACGTCAAAGTTGACGGCATGAATTGTTTGAGGAGCAGACATCCAATTAGCAGACAGATAACCAGCGTTTGCACGATTGCCAAAATGACCAACAGTCGAAGCTTGGATTCAATTCGCTTGAATCGTTGTTCGTTTGGATCGAATTGATTTGGGTCGTGGGTCATGGTTGCGGCGAAATCTTGGGTGATGTTAATTGAGTATTCGTTCGACAACTCAATTTATTGGTGTGTTGTGGCGAAGGCCGCTTTAGACACTACCACGCAAAAGTGAATCGCTGCGAAATTTATTGATGGTTGTCATCATTTCCTGCATCGATTGAAACCGATCGTTTGGATTCTTTTGCATTGCTTTGAGGCAAATTTCTTCGAGTTGTTGCGGGATGAAACGATGAGGAGCGACCTCGCGCGGAGGCGTTGGTTCTTTTCGAACAATGTTGTCGAAGGTGGCGCGGATGTCGGGGCCGCGAAACGGTTCGCGCTGAGCCATCATTTCGTACATCACGACGCCAAGACTAAAAATGTCGGTGCGCTCGTCTACCAATCGGTTTCCAGTGACTTGCTCGGGAGACATATACAACGGTGTGCCTCCGCGTTGGCCCTTGGTGCCCTCACCACCATCGTTCGGCATTCCCCATACTTTGGCGGCGCCCCAATCAATTAGGGTGACTTCGCCGAACATACCAACGATCACATTTTCTGGTTTTACATCACGGTGAATGACGCCGCGGGCATGGGCATACGCCAGCGCATCGCCAACTTGGGTGAGGATGCCGAGCAAGCGGTTCAGGTCAAACTCTCGTTCGAATAATTA
>CAYMFZ010000027.1:20970-21715 GCA_964389585.1 uncultured Pirellulaceae bacterium
CAATAATCTCAAATAAGGTATGCCCATCAATCTTCTTCATCGCGAAAAACCAATCACCTCGTTCGTTTTGACCCAGCTCGTAAAGCGGAGCCGTCGCCGGATGTTGAAGCTGGGCCGTAATGCGGGCTTCACGAATCAGCCGACGAAGCTCAACGTCATCGTTGTTGAGTTCAGGGCGAAGCATTTTCAAGACGACGCGTCGCCCAAGGTTGGTGTCTTTACACGAAACAAGTTGGGCTTTTCCGCCGGTGCCGAGCGCGCGAAAGTGCGTGTACTTCTTGAATTTGTTAGATATTAGCGCAGGCGGTTCACCTTCGATGTCTGACACAAAAATCATTGTCAGTCGATCGTCACCGAAAGTCGCTTCATGCGATGGTTCGGGGGTCGCGCTGTTCAGTTCCTTCTTTTTCGCATCCATAGGCTTGGGGCGCGTTACGCGTCTCCATTTGAGTTGGCCCGATTTCGATTGATATCGATACCTGGGAAATCTTCTGGAATCGGCTGACTTTCAACCGGCGAGATCTCGGAAAAGATCTTCTCAGCCCGTTTCCATTTTGACCAGTCTGCACGCAGCAACTTCATTCCAACATCAACGCGACCGTCGAGGATCCAAGTCTTCAAAATGCCGGAGTGAATCGGCCCATACTCTTTTTTATCAACGTTGCGGACGACCCAGGTATCATGCGGAGGACTTGATTCCAGTTTTCCAACCGACTCGATGAGTTTTACGCCCCGGCGAATTACC
>CAYMFZ010000028.1:0-21470 GCA_964389585.1 uncultured Pirellulaceae bacterium
ATTACGATCTGAATACGATGAGCATGCTGACCAAAGGCTTGCAAGACAATGTGAGCTTGGCCGCGATCAGCGAAACGTTGAAGCTTGAATCCACTGCGACTCTTGATCCGTTAATTGGCGGCCTTCCCTTAACTTGGGAGACGAATGCTAGTGGCGTGTTCTTGGTTCGGAACATTCCGTTCAATGCGATCTTTAAGCTGCATGTGCATGGTGAAACCGGAGAGCAAAAGACGATAACGGTTACAAGTCGCCCGGTTCGTGGTTTTGAATTCAAGCCAACAGAGGATTCGGTGCAAACCGAACGAATGTATGGTTCGCGTGTTCGGTTGAATATGGGACAAGCAGATGAAAAATAGCACAGACATGAAACACTGGCAGCCATACAAATCAAGCGAACAGTCGCCATGGAATTTGCCTCGAGTTTGGATGCTGCATCGACGCGCTGGGTTCGGCGCAAATTGGGGGCAACTCCAACGTGACTTGAAAGATGGGCATCAGAAATCGGTTGCACGAATTCTCGCAGGTGAATCACGAGACGCAGTCGATGATGATTTCGAATCAACTGCCAAGTTCCTGTTGAAAAAAGCAGTTCAATCCAGGCAGATATCCCGCTTGAGTGCCTGGTGGATTCTGCGAATGTATCTTGGTCCAGATCCATTCGCAGAACGACAGACTTTGATGTGGCACAATCATTTTGCGACGAGCAATCGAACGATTCAAAACCCGTTTCGAATGTACCGGCAGAATCAAATTTTTCGCGAACAAGGAACGGGCAAATTTAGCAACTTGCTGGACAAAGCGATCAAAGATCCGGCCATGTTGTTGTGGCTGAATGCGAATGATAATCGGCAAGGGCATCCGAATGAAAACCTTGGCCGAGAACTGCTCGAACTGTTTTCGCTTGGCGTCGGTAACTACACCGAGCGCGACGTGAAAGAAGCTGCGCGAGCATTGGCAGGTTGGACAGTGAATGAAGGGATGCAGCAGACGGAAGATCCATTCGCTGATGCAGATAAGGATGTCATGAAGATTCGCAATCACTGGCTGGATCGATCTGAAAAAACGATTCTGGGAGAAACTGGCAATTGGGATGGTGAAGACCTATTAGGCATCGCGCTTAAACATCCGGCAACGTCCAAGCGTTTGGCGTGGCGTGTATGTGATGACTTGTTTGGCGAGAATGTCGTTTCAGATGAAGCGTTGACGGAGCTTGCGGCGGGGTTGGTTAAGAATGACTTGGATATGAACTGGATTATCGAAACGGTGTTGAACAGCAATCTCTTTTTCTCAAAGCCAAATCTAAAATCCCGAATCGCACCCCCCGAAACGTTCGTGCTCGGAACTTTGATTGCGTTAAGAACTGAATCGCAACCTGCCAGTGCTTTGGCGTTGGACAATGTGATGACTTCTTTGGGAAGATCTCTGTTTCAACCGCCGAATGTTGGTGGGTGGGATGGCGGTCGATTGTGGTTAAATGCTAGGACGCTGGTTGCTAGATCAAACTTTGTTCACAACGTCGTTCACAATGGAATGAATCGAAAAGCTTTGCCGCCAGACTTTGATGGCGTTGTTGATGCTTTTGAAGACAGTTCCGATGATGAAGCCGTCGTTTGTCAGTTAGGAGAATTGCTGCTGGGATTGGATCGCAATTCTCAAACCGATCAAGCGATGATTGAAGCAACTTTCATAGAAGCATTGAAAAAACCAGTTACTGACAGGCGAGCGTTCGTCACTCATCTGTTTTTGAATTCAAGTTCCTCGCATTTGTGTTAGCCTATTATGAGTTCGAATGCGGTGTCGAAGTTAAGGCTGTTGAAATTCGTTTGGAGAAACCCATGATTCCTCGTCGCAATTTCCTAAAGACGTCTGCATTGATTTCGATGTCTCCGTTGATTCCCTGTTTCGTTGCGAGAACCGCGATTGGAAGCGAGCCCAATAAAGAGGAACCGATTCTTGTCGTTGTTGAAATGAATGGTGGCAATGATGGGCTGAACACAGTCGTTCCATTTCGACAAAGCAAGTATCAACATTTTCGTCGTCGAGTTCGAGTTGAAAAACAGCAAGTCCTCAAACTGGATGACGAAGTTGGGTTGAATCCAGCAATGGTTGGGTTCAAGCAATTGTACGACGATGGAACGTTGGCGATCGTCAATAGTGTTGGCTATCCCAATCCGAACCGAAGCCATTTCGAGAGTATGGCGATTTGGCACTCTGCAAACGACGATGGAAATCGTCCCGATGGCAATGGCTGGCTTGGGCAGTATCTCGACACGTCGATTCCCAAGGAACGAATCGACTTGGACGGATGGTTTGTTGGCGCGGGAACGGTTCCACCCGTCTTAGTCAATCGAAGATCTCAGATCGCATCTGTTGAACGCCTCCAAGATTTGCAATTCCAATCATTGAGTACCGCGAAACAAGCAAGTCAATTGAGCATAGGCGCACAATCCGATGTCAGTTCATTCGTCTCGCGCTGTATGACCAGTTCATTCGCATCTGCGGAACAGTTGGATTCGATCATGAAGAGCAAAACAACTGATGTGCGATTCCCTGCAACGGCACTGGGGAAAAAGCTCTCGATCATTTCCAGATTGATTCGGTCGGGAGCTCAGAGTCGTGCTTACTACACAGTTCAAGCGGGCTACGATACTCATGCTTCACAGTTGGGGTCGCACACCAATTTGCTATCCGAGCTGTCCGGTTCGATCAAAGCACTTGTTGACGACTTGAAGCAGGCGAAGCTCGATCAAAAGGTTGTTGTCTTGGCTTTCAGCGAATTCGGAAGACGTGTTGAAGAAAATCAATCACAAGGCACTGACCACGGAACGGCTGGACCCGTGTTCGTAACGGGAACTCATGTTAAAGGTGGTCTGTACGGGGATGTTCCGGATCTCAACGATTTGGAGCAAGGCGACCTGAAGGTTAAAGTCGATTTCCGACAGGTCTACAGCACGTTGTTAAACAAATGGCTTAGCGTTCCTTCTGAAAAAGTGTTGGAACAAAAATACGATGAGCTAAAGTTCTTGTAGGCATCTCTTCTTGAAGATATCTCAACACGATCAGCTTCGAAAGCTAGAGTCTATTTTTACGGTGGCCTAAGCAATGCCTTAGAAATACCTAACGCTTTTTGACGGCAGTTGGGTTATTCCCTTGATCACCATTCTTTCGTTTTCGTTTCGCGTTGGACGAACGCGGATTTCCCGCTCGCGAATTTTTCTTTGGTTTGTTTGTTCGACTCGACCTTCGAGCGCGACTTGTCGGACGTTTTGATTTGTTCGGGCGGCCGGAATTTGGTTTCTTGTTTTCCTCGAGCGAATCGTAGCCTTCGGTTACTTCGGCTGGAATTCGATTGCCAGTCAGTCTCTCTATAGCGGCCAATTCCTTCCGCTCATCGGCGGTGCAAAGACTGACTGCAACTCCGCTCAGCCCTGCCCTAGCCGTCCGCCCAATTCGATGCATGTAACATTCAGGCTCAACTGGCATGTCATAATTGATGACGTGTGAAATCCCATCGATATCAATCCCACGTGACGCCACGTCAGTAGCGACCAAGATCGAAACCTTTTTTCGCCGGAACTGTTCAAGGGCTTTTTGACGCGCATTTTGAGACTTGTTGCCGTGAATGGCTGTGCTGGCAAAACCGGCGTTTTCCAGTTGTCTGGCAATCTTGTTCGCGCCGCGTTTCGTTCGAGTGAAAACAATTGCTCGCTCGACCGAATCGCAACTTAAGATTTTTCGAAGCTCATGTAACTTGCGTCCCTTTTGTACCATTCGAACGCTTTGGGAAATTCGCCGGACGTCAGCAGGTTTGGTCGCGACTGTTACATGGACGGGATTGAACAACAGTTGGTTGGCAAGTTCGACTGTTTTCTTGGGTAGCGTTGCCGAGAAAAACAAAGACTGACGATCATCAGGAAGTTCCGCAATGATCCTGCGTAAATCTGGCAGGAACCCCATGTCGAGCATTCGATCTGCTTCGTCCAAAACAAGAATTCGAATACCACCGAGGCGGATGTGTTTTTGATTTACCAAGTCCAACAATCGGCCAGGAGTCGCGATTAAGACATCGACTCCTTGCTTCATCGCATTGACTTGCCGACTTTGATTTACGCCGCCATAAACGACCGCCATGCTAAATCGCATGTGCTTTCCGTAAGTTCGAAAGCTGTCTGCGATTTGAATTGCCAACTCTCGCGTCGGTGCCAGAATAAGTGTCGTCGCTCCGTTTCTTTCTCGGCGTGGCTGTTCGTGCCCAATGAAATCAAGGATCGGTAAGGCGAAAGCTGCCGTCTTTCCGGTTCCTGTTTGAGCGCAACCAAGAATGTCTTTGCAATCGACGGCGGCTGGAATGGTCTTTAACTGAATCGGTGTCGGTTCGATGTACTTTTGTTCTGCGAGCGCCTTCTTAAGTGGCGCAAACAGATCCATGTCTTGAAATTTCGTCAACTGATTTCTTTCGTCTGGTTTGAGGTGTCGACACGTGGCAACTTCTTATTGAAGTCGGCTAGGTCTCATTCGAACGCTTCGTGAAATTCACGAAACGCCGGAAGCAAAAGCTGACAATCAGAATCGGCGGCCAAGCAAATGCATCGCCCAAACAATAAGAAAATTCGGAGCGGATTCAGTCAGAAAGCGGTGCTCAAAAATCGAGCGGAGCCAAAAAGACTGTTAATAGTTAGACGAGAAAACAGGCGTTTCACCAAAGAATAATTCTCGCTGGTCGAGTCCATCGTCCACGAAGACGCACTTATTGCTCGACCAATTAAGTAAACCACGGAAGCGTTCCGTGAGATGCCGTTGGACTAATCTTACTATCCAAAAGCCGAAAGTTTAAGTGCAAATGAAACAATTGGGACAAATGAGAGGGGGAACGCCAATGCGTTAGTTGTTAATGCCTCTTAACGTGTCAAAAAACGTTTCGAATTCTTTAGTTCCTCTGATTGCGTCCAGATCGGTGTCACGCCCAAGCAATCCAACGGCTGAAGGATCTTCAAAAAAGTTTCCCGCTCTTGCGGTCTCCAGAGCAGCAACGCATTTCTTCAAGTATTCGTTAGCAGATTTCAACGGCGCCTCATCCAACTCTTCAAACTTGTGACCATCGAGAACCGCTTTAACGCAATTCGCGTACCCGCAAGCAATGTTGTAGAACTTGTCAGCTCTTAAGCCGTCTATTTCTTGAACCATTTGAAGCAGTTCAACACCCGCTTCCAGTTCGCCATCATGCAGGTGCCATCTGGCACAGTCGTAAAGAATTCTGCTGGCCAATTCGGAATCGTGCTCAAAAGCCGAGGCAGGATTTTCACGAACTCCAGGCATGCTGGTTACGATTTGATGCCGATTTTTCGTCTCAGGAATCAAACTGTTTTGAAAGTAATCTTCACTTTCGAACTTAATCCCATACTCCGTTTTGCTTGTTTCATAAATGTCGATGGTTTCCTGAAAATAGTTTGCTGATTCCTTCAGTTTGTAGTTTTTCAGTTGAATCGTACCTCCTAGGTAATTCATACGAATGAGGTCGTTCGGAATCGAAGGGCTTTTTCTGTTCTTTACCCAAGCGATTTGTTCAATCTCGATCGCTTGATCAATTCGTTGCCCAGCCTCTGAAAAATCTTTATCATAGAAAGCGACTCTCGCCAGTCCTTCCAAGCTCTGAGCGTACAGACGCTGACCGTATTGGTTTTCCGGTGTCGACTCGACAAATGCCTTTCCAATATCGACTGCCGTTTGAAACTCAGCACGTGCTAAGTCTTTTGCGTCATTGAAATCTTCGTCACCCATCGAGAGGTAGAAATCGGCCAAATCTAAATGGGTCACCATCACATTCCGATTGAAATCTTTGTGCTCTTTTAGTTGTTCCGAAATTTGTTGCATGCCGTCAAGAAGTTTGTTCAGCATCTTTTTTCGAATACGACCGGTGTCGGCCAAATCCATGCTGGAAAATTCTTCTTGTTGGAGAATGTCGAAGGCCTCCTGATAATCGTAAACGACGTTGCTGATGGTTTTGAATGCGAGGTCGCTTTGTGTGTCAGCGATGGCCCGTTGTCGGTCGGACTCTTTGAGTGCCTTTGCTGTTTTGTTCCATTGCCAACCAGTCGCAGCGAATCCCGCCAGAACGGTTAAAGCCAGCACTGAGAACAACGTTGACTTCACACGTTGCCGACGTTTTAGCTCAACTGATTTGACTTTTGCGGCAGCCTTTTCGATTTCAACTTCCTGTATTTGCTTTTGAAGCCCAATCTGAAAGTCGGACATTCTCTGGGCGACTTGGCTACCATCTTGCAAACGGTTACTTGGATTCTTGTCCAAGCAATTTTGACAAAGCAAAATCAGTTTCGCGTCAGCTTGAGACTGTTCAAGTAGCTCGAAGGCACTGTTTAAATCGGCTGTGACAGCCTTTGACAGGATCTCTCTCGCCGGTGCCTGATCATATAACTTGGAACCGGTTAAGATTTCGAAAAGAATAGCCCCAAGCCCGAACACATCGGCAGCAGGTGACAAATTGGTTTCCCCGCGGGCTTGTTCGGGGGCCATATAAGCGGGGGTGCCAACAACGTCGCCAAACCGAGTAAGTTCGCGTTCGGGCACAGAACTGGCGGTCGAGTTTGTTATCGTTTCAGTTTGAGCGGTTGTGTGCGTCAGCGAATCAAGCTGTACCGTTTTTGCCGAGTCAATTGTGTTGATTGCGTCTAGTCGTTTCGCCATGCCCCAATCCATGACTTGGACTTCGCCGAATTTTCCAACCATGATGTTTTGAGGTTTAAGGTCGCGGTGGATCACGTTTTGAGAGTGGGCGTAAGCCATCGTTTGTGCGACTTGTTCAAAAATGCCGAGCAATTTTTGAAAGTCGGATTGATCGCTAGATCTTGCAACCAGAATTTCGCTTAGAGTATTTCCTTCGACCAGCTTCATCGTAAAAAACGCACTCTCATCGGAGAGGTAGCCATGGTCATGCACTGGCGGCACGCCCGGATGGTGGAGCTAACCAGTGTCATTGGCCTCGCGTTCCAATCGAATTCCGGCTTGCCGATCTCGTCGATATTTTTTTCGTAGAACCTTGATCGCCAGTGGACGCTGAGCGTGAAGATCTTGCACTCGCCAGACTTCGCCCACACCGCCCTGCCCAACTTGTTCGAACATTTGGTAGCGCTGCGGCAAAATGGACTGGATCGGTTGTCCAAGCCTGCTTTCAACTTGTTCCGTTTCTTGTTGCAGCTCTTTGAAAACTTCATCAACAATCAGATTGTCTTGTGGAGTCGGCAACGCATAATCATTTGCTGATACATGCTCTCCATTGCGTTGTCGCCATTCGATATCCTGCCACAACAGTTCTCGCAAAAAATAGGAGCGAGTCCTCCCAGTTGTGAGATTCAACAACCCTGCAATATCGCGCTCGGCTGCCGACGTTGCGTTTTCATGGAGAAGACAAAGTGACTCCAATTGCTCAAGCTCATCCAACGATAATGTGGATTTGGTTTTCATGATTGGCTTTCAATTGAGTCTTTTGGCTTCGCCGATTCTGACCAGGTTTTACGAATCAATGTGAGCCTGCGCTCAATCGTTCGCTTGCCGCATTCAAGACGTTCGGCGATTTCCTCGACGGAATAGCCTTCCATGCGGAGCAACGCAATTGTCTTAATGGTGTCGTCTTGAAGCATGTCGATCATCGCTCTTGCATCATCCGTAAACTGAGCAAGCATCTCAGGCGAAGCCATATTGCCGGCGACATTTCCAATTCCGACATCGTTTGGGTCGCTTGAATTGCCTCCCATTTCAAATATGGACTCTCCACGAACTTGTCCGCCACCTCTTTTTTCACGAAGCTCCCGCCGCACGTAATTTTGAGCTTTTCGATTCGCAATACACAGTAAAAGCTTCCAGAGATCGTCGCGTCCTTCGAGCTGAGGAAACGAACCTTTGGCTGCAGCCAGACAGAAACTTTTGAAGGCGCTCAACGCGACGTCTTCTTCATCAAGCGCGCGGCGTAAGTGATCTGGCAGTTTTTTCTTTGAGTACGAAAGAAGTTTGGGAAAGCAATAGCTCCACAATTGACCGGCCGAAGAATCGTCGCCTGCTTCAACGGATTTGATCCACAAAGTCACCTCGTTTTCTTTGGTTTGGCGCACCTTTTCCTGTGGTCGCTCTTCATTTGACACCGCGTTCTCCCGTTTTTTCCTTATCCCAGCCCCGATTTTAAGTTTGTTTCATGGTCGCGCCCAGCAATATTTCAAAAAGGTTGGCGGGTCGAGTGAGTCAACGTTCATGACTGAAGTGGGATGATCTGAACAAATTAAAAAGGGATGGGATGAACTGTTTGATGGCAATTTTTGAGTACATCTGGCCGATGTGTTGGGGGATTTTTTGCGTCGCTAGTGGAGCGTGGATGTTCGCTTGGATCTTCGATTCAATTTGGCCAGCCGCTTCTTCAGTAACGAATCCGAAAGTCATCAATCAAGAAATCTCAGCCAATGCAGGAGTAGGCCATGATCAAATCAACTAATCAAAACCTTCGTCATGGTCGATATGGAATGCCGATTGCGATCATTGGAATTGGATGTCGTTTTCCTGGCGGCGTTACCAACCCCTATGAGTTCTGGCAAATGATCGCCAGTAAGACAGATGCGATCTCGGAGATTCCAGGCGATCGCTGGAACAACAAAAAATTCTATCACCCGTCGAACGCAAAACCTGGAAAGAGCTACGCCCGATTCGGGGGTTTTCTGTCGGAAAATGTTTTCGAATTCGATCCACTTTTTTTTGGCATTTCGCCACGCGAAGCGGAAGCAATGGATCCGCAACAGCGCTATGTGCTGCAGGTCGCCTATGAGGCAATCGAGGACGCAGGGCTCTCACTTCAAAACCTCAGAGGTTCCGATACAGGCGTATTCGTCGGCGGATTTACGCTCGACAACAAACTAACTCAGTTACACCAAGACAATCTTCACTTGGCAGACGCAAGCACTGCCACCAGTTCGACGATGGCGATTCTCGCAAACCGGCTTTCCCATGCGTTCGATTTTCGTGGACCAAGTCTTTCTGTTGACACGGCTTGTAGCTCTTCGTTGGTGGCGACACATTTGGCCGTGCGAAATATTTGGTCGGGCGATTGCGAAGTTGCGATCGCGGGTGGCGTGACCATTATGACTCGTCCGGAATATCCGATCACGATGTGCAACGGCGGATTTCTTTCCAAGCACGGACGTTGCATGGCGTTTGACGAACGGGCGGAAGGCTACACGCGCGGCGAAGGCTGTGGCTTGGTTGTTCTCAAAGCGCTCGATCAAGCGATCGAAGACGGCGATCACATCTATTCGGTCATTCGCAACACTGGGATTAATCAGGACGGTGCGACTCAAGGGATCGCAGCGCCCAACGGCGATTCACAACACGCGCTAATCGAGAAAGTCTACGCGGAAGCAGGTTTAACCGCTGCGGACATTCATGTCGTCGAAGCCCATGGAACTGGGACGCAAGCCGGTGATACAACCGAATGCGCGGCGTTGGATCGAGTTGTTTCGCGCTATCCTCGCGAGCAAAAACTCGTTGTTGGCTCGGTGAAAACGAACATCGGACATCTCGAAGCGGCCGCTGGAGTCGCGGGCTTAATCAAAGCCAGCTTGATGGTTGAGCGCGGCCAAGTCCTTCCGAATATTCACTTCGAAACGCCGAACCCAAAGATTCCTTTCGATCAGATGGATATTCGAATTCCGACATCTGAAGAAGCTTGGCCGGTTGAAAACAAAACGAGGCGAGCTTCGGTAAATTCGTTCGGCTATGGCGGAACCAATGCGCATGCCGTGCTGGAGAGCTTCGAAGCGAAACAAGCTCCGACTACGCAACATCAAAGCAGCAAAGTGTCGATGATCGTGCTACCGATCGCTGCCCAAGACGAAACCGCACTTCGGAATCTTTCGAGGGCGTATGCGGACTTGATTGGCAATGCGAAAAGCGAAAAACACTTGCACGATATTGTTCATTCGGCGACACATCGCAGAAGCTTTCATCGTCATCGCCTTTGTATCTTGGGACGCAACAAAGAAGAGCTCTTCCAACGGTTGCAACAGTTTGCCGATGGAGAATTGCCTGACAAAAGTTGGTACGGAGCGTTGGAGTTGGAGGCCAACCCAAAATTGGTTTACGTGTTTACCGGAATGGGCCCGCAATGGCATGCGATGGGGAAAGAGCTCTACGAGTGCCAGCCTGTTTACCGGGCCTTTGTCGATCGGGCGGACGAAATTTTCGAAACGATTTCTGGTTGGTCCATTTTAGCCGAAATGCAAAAGAGGGAATCCGACTCGCGAATGGCTGACACGACAATCGCACAACCCGCGAACTTTATTCTGCAAGCCGGATTGTTTGAGCTGTACTTGAGCTTCGGGATCAAACCTGACGTTGTCACCGGACATAGTGTGGGCGAAGTTGCCGCCGCCTACGCGTCAGGCGCGCTGTCACTTGAGGACGCTTTGTTAGTAAGTTTCCATCGAAGCCAACTTCAATCGACTTTGGCTGGAACGGGCGGGATGTTGGCGGCTGGCATTTCTGAAAAAGAAATGCTGTCGATTTTGCAAAAATTCGATGGCGTTGAAATTGCTGCGATCAACAGTCCAAGCTCGGTCACGGTGGCAGGCTGTGAGACTGAACTGGCAAAAATCGCAAGCGAACTTGAGGAAGCAGGTCTGTTTAATCGTTTGCTCACTGTCGAAGTCCCTTATCACTCGGCATCGATGAATGCGATCAAAGAACAGTTGCATGAAACGCTTAAGAATCTCAATCCGAGAATTCCAAGCATCCCAATGGTCTCTACCGTAACTACAGCGCCCATTGGAGCCGAGAGTTTGGATGCCGCGTATTGGTGGCGAAACGTGCGCGAGCCAGTGCGATTCGAAAAAACGATCGCAAACATTGCGACCGACAATCCAAATGCTCTGTTCTTCGAAGTCGGTCCGCATCCAGTTTTGAAATCCTCCATCAAGCAGTCACTTGAGACGCAAGAAAACTCTGTCGCTCAAGCGTTTTCTCTCAACCGAAAATTGCCAGAACATCTTTCATTTTGGAAAAGCATTTGTCAGCTATTCACGATTGGACTGTCGACCGATTGGGATGCAATCAACAAAATCGACGGGGAGTACGTCAAGCTTCCGGCTTATCCATGGACGCTAAATGAGTATCGTCGGATGTCCGGTGAGGTGATTCAGCAACTGTTCGGAAATCGAGGACATCTCTTTTTCATGGAGCGAATTCCATCGCCAAATCCGACTTGGGAAGTCGAGATCAATCGGCAACTCTTACCTTGGTTGTCCGACCATGTTGTCGATGGCAGCGTGGTGTTGCCTGGTGCCGCCTACGTCGACGCTGCAATGGCGATGGCGATTGACCAAAATGAATCGACAAATTTTACGATCCAAGACCTTGTCTTCAATCGAGTTTTGCTCGAAGAGGAATCAGTCCAGACGCGTGTTCAATCGTCGCTGATCCAGGATACTGGCGAATTCAAAATCCACAGTCGCACTATCGGCCAACCGGATTCGTGGAACCTAAATGCTTACGGCAAGCTTATTCTAGACAGCGTTCCCAAGCTGAATAAAATTCTCTTGGGCGAGCTTGGCGTTGAATCCGAACCGCTCAGTATTGATGATTTCTACGCTGGCTTGAATGCTCGCGGTCTCAGCTACGGCCCTTGCTTTCGCTCGGTTACCGAGCTTAAACGAGTGAACAAGACCACGGTTGTTGCGAACTTGGAAAAACAGGCTATTGCAGATGACTTTGAAAACGAATTTATCTTGCATCCAACTTTGCTCGATGGAGCGTTTCAATCACTAATCGCTTTAGTTGAATCGCCGAACGAGAGTTCCAGACCATATGTTCCCATTTCCATTTCAAGAATTCACGTCACCGGCAAAGCTCCGCATTCACTCGTCGCGATCTGCGAAACGACAAGCGTTTCTGACGTGGAGATTGTTGGAGACATCACGCTATGCGATGAATCAGGCAACGTTGTTGTCAAACTCGATGGAGTTTGTTGTCAAACTTTGTCAACTGCCGAGAGCGTCGATGCACTGGCCGGAGTCTTTCACGAACTCAAATGGATTCAAGATTCAACGCCAACTCCGATTGAGACACGCGATCAATCGTGGCTGTTAGTTGGGCCACGAGAGGAAACAAACGCGGTCAAGAGCCATCAAAAGATTTGGCAGTCGAATCCTTTGTGTTTGACGGATCTCGAATCTTTGGATGAGGCATGCGGGCTGATTCAAACAACTGAAAAACTTACCGATATCGTTTTTCTATCGGCCTTTGAAGTTAATGAAATCAACTCGCTCGACGGACAGTACGTGCTTGGATTCTTCGCCAATCTGACGAATTTTGTGAAGGCGTTAGTCAAGCGTTTTCCAACCGACCCAATCAATATTCACGTCGTGACTCGCAGCGCAATCGCGATCGAAACTGGAGACGAAAATTCAAATGTCATCGGTGCGAGCCTGAACGCATTTGGGATTTTGCTTGAGAATGAACACCCAAATATCCATTGCCGATTCACCGATGTTCCAGACCTTAAAGCCCTTTCAAAGCATGTTGATGAAGTTCTGCTTGCTCCGGATGCGGCTCGCGAACGAGCGCTTCGCGGTGGCAATTGGTATCGGCAAACACTTGAGCTGACTCATCTTGAGCACCGCAAGAAAACCGGAAGTCAATCTGGTTTGCACGACAACTGTGTCGCGCTGCGAATGGAAGAAGCGGGCAACGTGGATAGTATTTGCTTGAGAGAGGTCGAGTTGCCCGACCCAGCGGAATATGAAGTCCAAATCAAAGTG
Source organism: uncultured Pirellulaceae bacterium (assembly GCA_964389585.1). GTDB lineage: Bacteria > Planctomycetota > Planctomycetia > Pirellulales > Pirellulaceae > Mariniblastus. Next base: position 12,810 of record CAYMFZ010000028.1, read on the forward strand.
CACGCCAGTAGTTTGAACTTCAAAGATCTGTTGAAGGTCTACGGGCAGATCGCCGATGTCACGATTTCTGATACGTATTGCGGAAACAGGCTCGGCGCTGAAGCCAGTGGTGTCGTGACCAAAGTTGGAACGAGCGTCACCGAATTCAAAGTTGGCGACGAAGTTGTCGGCGTCTTGCCTGATTCGTTTCGAAGCTTCGCCAACGTGCGTGCCGACTATGTCATAGCCAAACCGAAGAGCTTAAGCATGAATGAAGCCCCATCGTTGGTTGGCTACATGACGGCTTGGTTTGGCTTGATCGACAAAGCAGACTTGCGAGAAAACGAACGTGTTCTGATTCATAACGCGACTGGCGGCGTTGGATGTGCAGCGTTACAAATTGCAATTTGGCGTGGCGCAGAAATTTATGCGACTGCCGGAACTGAAGAGAAACGTCAATACTTACGTGGCCTTGGGGTGAACCGTGTCTATGACTCCCGGAGTCTGGCATTCGCCGAGGAGATTCGTCGAGACACTGCCGGTGAAGGCGTCGACGTGATCCTTAATGCCACCGCGGGTGAATCTTTGTCTCAAAGTTTTGAGTTGCTGTCCTCGTTTGGCCGCTTCATTGAAATTGGGAAGAAGAACATCACGGACAACATGGGTCTGCCAATGAAGGCGTTCCAAAACAACCTTTCGTTTTTTGCGATCGACATTGATCGAATGCTTCACGGAAACACCAGAGTTGCCAAGCAATTATTCCGTGACGTAGCAGCAGCGTTTGAATCTGGCTGCTTTGGCCCGATCACAACGAAGGTTTTCTCGGCTGGCGAAGCGAAAGAAGCCTTTCAGTGGATGGCTCGGGCAAAACATATCGGCAAAATCGTTTTGCAATTTGATGATGTCCGTGCAAACGTAATACCAATTAAGAGTCAAAACGCAAAAATCCGAGCTGACGGAAACTATATTGTCACAGGTGGAACGCGGGGCTTTGGTTTGGAGATCGCAAAGTGGTTAGTAAGACAAGGCGCCGGCAAGTTGACGCTCGTCAGTCGTAGCGGAGAGGTCAAAGCTACCCGGTCCGCGATGGAAGAACTGCAAAAGTACGGAACTGAAATCGAAGTTCGAGCAGTCGATGTGAGTTCGGAGGAACAAGTCAAGCATCTCATTGAATCGCTAGATGAGCCATTGCTGCCAATCCGAGGCGTGTTTCACGCAGCCGTCGTTTTGCAGGACGATTTCTTGACAAACTTGTCACAAGAAAGCCTTGAATCCGTTTTAAAACCAAAGCTAACGGGAGCATTACACCTCCACCGATATACACTTGACCTACCGCTGGATATCTTCTTTTGCTTTTCTTCAATATCTGCTTTGGTTGGCAATGTCGGGCAAGCGTCATACGTGATCGCCAACGCATATCTTGACGCACTTTGTCAGTATCGTCGTTCGCTTGGGCTTGCTGCTACCTCCATCAACTGGGGAGCCATTTCCGAAGTCGGAATCCTAAGTCGTAAAACCGATGTGGCTGCATTGTTCAAGCGGCTTGGGTTAGAGTTTTTGCATCCTGACGAAGCAACGGAAATCCTGGATCGCGTTCTGGCCAGCGATGTGACACAGATCGGAGCATTCCGCGTCGATTGGGAAAAGTGGTCGGAGAACAATTCAGAAATGGCAACACCTCAATCTCGATTCAGTCAATTGGGAGGTAGCAATGAGGATCGAGACGTGGATGAGTTGTTGATGACTCAACAGCAGTTGCTGGACGAGTGTCCCGAAGAAGCAGAATTCCAAGCACACATTTTGAAGGTTGTCATGCAGCGAGTTTCCGATTTGTTGAAGATCGACCAGAATCAACTTGATCCCAAAACCAGTATCAGCCACATGGGCGTGGATTCTTTGGCGGCGGTTGAACTTGGAATCAACCTTCGCAACAGCGTCGGCGTCGACTTTACCCCTGTACAGCTTTTGTCAGGCCCGTCGCCACAAGTCATGACCGACCGAATCGTCAACACTATCCTGTCCGCTAATGAGTAGCTTTGAAAGAGCGCGAAACGGTTCAAGTCGAAGCTGAACTGTAATGAAGTTCAACTTTTCGTTTGCCAGTCAATTTCTGTTCGGTGTAAGCTTTGATTCGTTGACTTGAGCCGCTTCGAAGTCGGTTAGTTTGCCTGTCGGAAGACAACTAATTGCTTTTTATCAGTTTGAACGATCGCACGTAGTCGACGTAGGTTGTGTTGAGTTTTGGGGCAGTCAGTTCTTCTTTGGTCGGCTCGGGCTGCCAATCAAATGTTTCGCAGACAAAGTTCACCGTCAGTGGGTGACGAAACGGTTTATCGTCGAACTCGGTTGATGGATTGATTGTGTAAACATGTTTGCCGTCGGCGTAAAACTTCAGCGTGTTCGCATCAACCCACCACACCCCGTAAGTGTGAAAGTCATCGCCGACATTCGAATCTAGTTTCGCCCGTTCTGTCTTTTTGGCCTTCTTGCGTTTACTGCCCGGTTCAGTTGACTTGAATGATGTCATTGCATTGGACTTGATGTGATCCATGAGGCCCTTTGCGTTTCCGACGGTAAGCTGAACGATTAACTCGACGTTCACCCTGCCCCCGTCCACCTCAAAGTCTTTGCCGACCATCCAAAAGTTTGATGATGTCGAAAGTTGTGACGCCTTCATGCTGCACTCGTAATACCCAAACAGTGCGTCGCTCGCTTTCGACTGAATGGTTCCGCAAGCGATGTCGAACTTGCCGTCAGGTGGATCGAGTGGTGTGCAACTGATTGCCAACAAACCATCTTTGACGCTGACCGACGACGGAACGAACTTACCCGGCGGTCGACCGATCCAATCTGGATTGTGATCGTGCCACTTGGTCGAATCGAGTTCAGTACCATTGAATTCATCCGTGAACGCTTCGTTGACTTCCCAATGAAAGCCTTCAGGTGGTTCGGGTAGCGTTGAAGAGGTTTTCGGCAGTCCGTTGAAAAGCTGTTTGGTAAACACCGTGTTGATCTCGCAAGATTTCGTCTTGCTCATGCCTTTGGGCGTCGATCCTTCGATGATCAGCCAACCCTGATACTTCGTTTTTTCAAGCAACGTTTTAACGCGTGGGAAATCAATGTCGCCTTGACCAAGCAGTTCCTTGTCTTGTTTGAGGTGAATTTGGCAGATATTCTCGGCACCAAGACTCTCGATTTCCTTGTAAATGTCGTATCCCATCCGAGCCGAATTTGCCGTGTCGTAGTAGACTTTGACTGCCGGCGAGCCAACACTTTCCATGATGTGCCGGTGGTCGGCTTCGCTGAGAAGGGATTCGATTCCAAGAACGAATCCGTGCTTCTCTGCGATCGGAGCGAAGTGTTTGAGTTTCTCGATAACGACCTTGATACCTTCGGGATCGTCGTTGATGTTGCCTTTGCCAAAGAACGCCAGCAAGACAATGTGCGGCGAGACTTTAGCGGCAAGCTCTTTGTCCTCAAGCGCAACGGCTTCTTCTTTGAGTTTGATCATCGCGTCGAGACAGTCACTGACCAGTTGGTCGGCTTCTTCGATCTTCGCCAATGGAATTTTATTTAAGAGGCCAATGCCCAGCGAAGCAATCTCAACATTGGTTTCCTTGACAATCGCCCGAAGCTTGTCTCGATTCTCCTTGGTGCGAATGTCGAGTCCCTTGCCTTCGACATCGAACGAAAATTGAATGCCTTGAAGTCCGGCTTTCTTGGCAAACAGGAACGATTCACCGGTAGCTTTCATTTTGATTGACCAGTCGCAGACGCCAATTCTGTATTGCGGCATAGAACTCCCAACGTCTTGCTGCTTCAAATTCATCAGGGCGTTTGCAAACGAAGTCCCCAGCCGCGTTTGCCCTTCGGTGTTGTAGTGAACATTGTCCGCTCGTTTTGGAAAGTCGCTCCACGACGGATCGGTCGTTGTAGGAATCATAACGACCGATGGGACAGAAAGCGCGACATTCGACATCGCTGATCGGACGGTCTCAGGTCCGGCCTGAAAGTCTTTCTTGCCACGCAACGGCGCGTTGATTTGCCCAAAAAAAAACGGCAAGTCCGGTTGTTCGAAATCGGTTCGATAAGCTGCAATCAGTTTTTTAAGGTTGGACTCGTAGTTGGTGGCCGACAGTTCGCGACGAGAATCTTTTTCTCCCTGCATCCAAAAAATGCCCTCGATCTCAAAGGGCTTTCCTTGCTTTTTAAGCGTGTCCAAATTGTCACGTATACTTTTCACATGATCGCTATACAGTTTCATCTGTTGACGGGCTTCGCCATTCTCAGATGCCTTTGCTTTTTCTGCAGTCCAATCAGGGCTCCATGCGCCATGCAATGATGTGCCGCCAACCGCAGTCTTCACGAGAAGATACTCATTGTCAGGGTAACACTCTGCGAGAGTCAGACCGAGAAGCATTTCTGGGCCAAACTCTTTCACATGCTCGCCCGGCTTGCGGAATGAAAGCGGTTGTGCCTGACGTTCTCCAGCACTGACTTGAACGCGCGACGAGGCAGCGATGATACGAGCTTTTAAAGCTTCGTCGAGTTCTGCAAACGTGCCTCGTCCCGCCATGTTGGACTGACCAGCAAGAAGTAAGACTCGAACTCCATCAGAAGCCTTGCACGGAAGACTACCCAGCAAAAGCAAAATAAGGCACGCAAGGAATGGTGTTCGGTTCATGATTTGCTACTTATTTAATCCACGTTGTCGTCCAAATGATCGGCGGCAAGCTGCTTTACAATTGGCAGCCAACGATCTTGATTTGAAGACACAACCGATTCGATAATAGATCAATGCAACTCGATGCTGTTCCCAAATTTGTACCCATTTTAGATTTTGAGGTTTGAAAACGTCGTTTGTGAATGCCTTGTTTTGCTAAAAACGTCGCGAAAAACCGTAGTACCCGAGGCGGGACTTGAACCCGCACGTCCGTAAGGACACAGGATTTTAAATGCCGCGTTTCATGATTCCATTTACAGGGCAAGCAGACGACATTTGAGCTTCAACGCCGCTTTTTTCCATGTGCTAATCAGAATTGCCACATAGCCGCAATGTACTCGCCATGAGAGTGAAATGTCCAATCTTGTTCCGAATCCGTTCCGAGTTTTGGCCTAGTTGTTCGGTAAATGGAAAATTCGCTTCCGCCGAATTGATAAACCGTGAACTCGTCCGATTTGAGTTCTGTTGCATGTAGGCTGGCTTCATTCAACAGCCTTAAGCACATCCAAATCAAGAATGTTGTCCTGTGACAAAAGTTGATCACGAACGTAATCCAAGAAACCATACAGGTCATTCCCAACAAGGCGGTTAGGACCAGTCTCCAGCGACCATTCAAAAACAGGACGTTTCGCCTCGTCCCGTGCATCAAGGATTAGGAGATTGCGATTGAACAGACCTGCAAATGGAATCCAGCCATTTTCAAAAATGCTTGTTGTTCCAAGGAAAGTATTGAACTCCAAAGCTCTCAACGCTTTGTCATCTCTAAGAAGTGACAAATTGTTCTCAATTGCTTCTTTTGAGTCTTCGACTGACAACAACGAAAACCCACCAAAGATGCCTTCTGAACCACCTGATTCTCCATTTGCCATAAGCCAAATTGCTCTCAATTCTGGAACTGAAATTGAAAACGCAGATTCGAAAGTGTCGATCACTTCGTGAGATGCTGGATCGCGAAACTCAATCGTTTCGGCCACAACTTCATATTTGCAAATGTCCTTGAACCAATTGTTGATATTCATAGATGACTTTTTCTGTACTTGCTAAAATCAAAATGTCATTTCGCATTGCTGGAAATGATTTTATTTGAATCGAAACGAGATAGAAATGATCCCAAGCCATATTTCAAGTTGGGCCATGCGATTTGTTTGTGGCAACGACTCTGAGGTAGTTCAAAAGCATATTGAATTGCTCACTGACTCAGAAGACGAAACACTAATTGAAGCAATTCAGCAGGTTTTAGATGGGATGAAACCTGACGGATTCGGAGGGCGGCGATTCGGACACGATAAGATTACCGAAGACAAGCTGCCAATGATAAACGAGCGTGGATTCTTTCTACGCAACAACAATTCATGGTCTAGCTTTCCCGCAGACTTAGAAGGCGTTTTCCAAGTTGACGCTCGACTTAGCACTCTCACCATCGACCATGTTGACAATTTGTTTTACTCAAACGGCCAACCGTTTCTTTTTCCCAATCGCCCCTTTTTGAGAATCAGTTCTGGATTCTGTAATGAGCGAACTATCTGGCATGCTGAAAGGAGCCAGCTGGATGCTTGGACGATTAAGTCCGCTAACAAATCTTATGTTGATTACTGGGATAACGTTGGTGGTGTGGATGGCAAGATCCGAGAAGATTTCGTCCTGAAAGAGTCAGATATCAAAGAAATGATAAAAGCGTTTTTGAACGAAGAGCCGTTTGCGGAGCGATTTAGATCAGTTCCAAATTTCATCGGTTTCCACCCTGAACTAGCAATGGAATACATCGATGAGTTTGGAGAGTAACTTGGGTGTAAACAGATCTATTCTTTATCGAATAAGTGAACAGTGGAATCGTCTTGATCGAGGACTTGTTTGGGCGTGAAAGCCCCATCATAAACCTCTCCCTTCGAGATCCTCACAGATTTAATCCTACCGTTGAAATACTGGGTTTGATGCTTCTCTCCAAGATTGCCTATCACAAATTTTGATGGCACTTTGGGTGCTTCAGTCAGCAGGCAAGTACCAACCAACTTCCCATTGAGATACATTCGAGTCTCATCTTCACCAAACACAGCAGCTAAGTGAGACCATGAATCTAAAGCAATTTTGGAATCTGGATCGTGCATCCCACCTTTTATCGTTTCCACCATTAGGTGACCTCCATTCTTGATACCTATTCCAATCCCAAATTGACTTGGCACATCTGAGCCAACAATCCACTGTTGCTTTTCAGTTGAAGGAGCAACCCAAGCTTCTATTGTGCAAGGAAAAAATGAATCAACATCAGTAACGATTCGTTTTGTTCCATCAAAAACCTCTCCACCTTTAAGTGAAGTCCAATCCGTTGATTGCCAAAATAATCCCGATAGAAAGCTAAGAGCAATCAACCCCGCAATTGCTGCACTCAAAAAAACACGTCGTTTCCAAACTGGATTTACTGGTTGTCGATTTGAAAGGCACTCATTCAAGGCCGTAGCAAACTCAGCTGCCGTTTGATATCGAGCGTCTGGGTGCTTAGCCAATGCTTTCTTGCAAACGACTTTTACATGTTCTGGTTGAATTGAATTGAAATCAGGCTCAGCAAGTAAGATCTGTTCTCTTAGCTTTCCTGAGTCCTGACTTGAGTGTAGCAAAGAGCCAGTAAGTAATTCAAACAAAACAACACCCAACGAGTAGCTGTCACACCTTTGATCAACCAATTGAGATTCGCCTGCAATTTGTTCTGGTGACATGTATGCCAAAGTTCCCTTTTGAAAATTGGCGGACTCAGATCCAGCTGAAGTGATACCAAAATCGGCAATGTGTGGATTGCCGTCAAAGTCAACCAATATGTTCTCAGGCTTGATGTCTCTGTGAATCAGATCAGCGTCATGTGCTTTTTGAAGATTGGTTGCAACCTTTGAAATCAATTTGACAGACTGTTTCCAAGTCAGATTGTTCTTGTTCGCATAGTCACGAAGATTCAAGCCTTCGATCATTTCGCTGACGATGTAGTCGGTTCCATTGTCTGAGCCAACATCATGAACCGAAACAATTCCATCTGTTTGGAACTTTGCAGCTACTTTTGCTTCATCGCTGATTGAAACTCGATGTGCATGGGGAATCTTGACTGCGACGAATCTTTCTAGTTCCTTGTCAAAGGCTTTGAAGACGTTTCCGTAGCCACCGAAACCAATCAAGTTTTTGATTTCATAGCGTTGATTCAGAACTCTGCCAACAAATTCTTCGGATGAATCTTCATCGGTATCGTGGCTCATCCAAGCCATCTTTTTCAAAGCTCTAATTTTCTGCTGAAGCTCGCTCAAAAGCTCAGATTGATCAGCACAAAGTTCTTCTGCTGAAATTTCGTTGCCCTGTTCAAACGATTCTTCCCATTTGATCAGAAGATCAGAAATCAAGTTTTGTGTATCCGTGTCAGTCAAACCAAACCTCATCCAATTGTTCGCTTAGAAAGAGTCGAGAAGATTGCCATCTTCGTTTAACTGTCGCCAGACTAACCCCAATCACTTTTGCAGCTTGAGGTTGTGAAATCCCCTCATACCAAAGTAATTCAACAACCTGTTTCTGATCATCGTTGAGCTTTTCAATTGCTTCGTGGAAGCGAGCCCAAGCCTCAAGATTCTCAGGCTTTAGATCCTGTGATTGGTGTCTTGGAACAGCTTTGTTGAAATCAGATTCATGGTTTTTGCCAACACCCATCGCTCCATTGAATTTTCTTGCCATATCAAGGAGTTCTCTTCTGATCTGTTTCGCTGCAAGGCCATAGTACTGGCAAGGACTTTCTGGCTTCACTTGTGCCAAAGAACGGTGAAGACGAACCATTGCGTTTTGAAGCACATCATCTGTTTGGCTCCATCGAGAAACTGCTGGAAATGATTTCAGCATTTGCCTTGTTCTTAACCTCAACCTTTCACACGTATGCTCGATAATTTGATCGCGAACAGATTCATCACCTTCTGTGAAATCAAGTAAATGTTGCT
>CAYMFZ010000029.1:0-20634 GCA_964389585.1 uncultured Pirellulaceae bacterium
ATTCAGGTATTAACACCAATCGAATCATTACGCTGGCGTATGTTCTCTGTGCCGTTTTAACGGGACTTGGCGGCATCATGTTCGCGATCGATTCAAATTCAATTGCTCCCTCAAGTTTCGGCAACTTTTTCGAGCTGTATGCGATTGCCGCCGCTGTGTTAGGTGGGTGTTCACTTCGTGGAGGAGAAGGAAGTGTGCTCGGCGTCGTGGTTGGAACGGCTTTGATGCAAACATTGTATAACTCCATTGTTTTGTTAAAGATCCCTGATGAGTTGGAATTCACAATTATCGGCGCCGTGATTTTGTTTGGTGTTGCGGCCGATGAGTTGACCCGAATGCTGGCGGCGAGATTCCGCTCGAAAGATTCGAGTTTCTCGGATTCTAACAATAGGTCAGATTCTCTTGATACCGTTGGTGGAAGTCAGGTTGATACGGTTCGCCAACTGGGCAACTAAACTGCTTTCGCAACGAAATTGTTTGGGAATAGAAACTGGCGTTTGTATTCGTTAGTTAAAGCTGATCCGAAAGTTGGATAACATGTTCGATGCCCAACGAGTTAGAGTCCATCTACTCTGATGGCTTTGGTTACGCGAACCTGTTCGACATTCGTAAGCTTGCTTCATCGTTAAGAAATTTGGGCTTTAATCTGATTCCCGAAATTCAGATTCAAGCGTTTGTGATTCCGAACAAGCGTCTTTGCTATTCGTGGTCGTTGCGACCTGAATATTGTCTTGCCGACTGGCTCGTCTTGCGCCGAATTCCGATTAAACAAATATCGGAATAACTTTGTCTGGTTGGTCCCAAAGGATTGCAACAGCCAACCTTCACTTTGCGAAAACGCCATGTCAATATCAGCGCAATCAAACTCTGCCACTACGCAATCCGAATCAAACGGTGTTGTTTCTTGTTGGCGATTAGGCGAGCAAGTCACGGGGCATCGGTGGTACAATATTTACCGCGCCGCCCCCAAAACGGTTTCTGCTGATGCTGATCACGATTTTGTTATAAAGTTGGTCAATCCACACTTGCCCAAGGAACTTGTCTCTCAGGCAATTGATCGACTTGGCCGCGAAGCCTTGGCAACGGAGCAGTTGGTTCATCCGAACGTCGTCCGTTTGCTCGATGCTGAGTTGGACCGAGCTCCATTCTTTCTAGTGCAACCGTGGATCAACGGCCGGTCATTAGACAGGCTCCTTTCAAGTGCGCCGCACCTTCCCCTAACTCGCATGCTCTGGGTGCTGCGACAGACCGCGGAAGGAGTCCGTGCGGGACACGAGAAAGGCAAAATTCATCTGGGGCTTGAGCCGGCCCATATCTTGATTGGCAGAACCGGCCGGGTCACTTTGCTGGGCTGGTCTCGTTCTCATTCGATTGACGAGAAAGCGTGGTTGCCGACTAATCAGTTGCAGTTGGCGAGATACACCGCGCCGGAGTGTTTCGAAGAGGACTACGTCGCCAATCCAGCGGCGGATGTTTATTCGTTGGGTGCGATCATTTATCACGCGTTGGCAATGCAACCTCCGTTCGAAGGCCAATCCATCGAAGAGATTCAGTTTTGCCATCACGATCAAATTCCAGAAGACCTGGCAGTTGCAGCATTTGACTGTCCGGCTCGACTAGGAGCACTCGTCAAGTTGATGCTTTCGAAGGATCCAATCCTGCGGCCTTCGTTTCGTGAGGTCTTGAATGAGTTGATTTCGATTGAGATTGAGCATCTGGCGGACGAAACCCTGATTCGCCTTTAGGCAAATCACTCTTACTCATAATCCTATTCTTAATCTTACTCTCCTCCACTGAACCAAAACGTTTCCTGTTCCATTGGCTCTAGACGTCTTGCAGATGGCATCATTCACAGGCGATACGGTTTTCGATTAGAGATTAAGATTAAGGCGGAATGCGGAATGCGGAATCGGAACGCGTTCCGCTCAAACGCTTCGAATATCCCCCAGCGTCACTTCGCTGACGTGATGTTCATTCCTTCGGCATCGATCTCAGCGACTGACTCACTGGTCCCCATCGCCGCAAGAATTCAAGGACGATCTTGTGTTACCGTGATTGGGCCATAGGGTTCGCTGATTGGGTGTCCTGCCGTTTTCAATCGAGAAACTGTCTTAGTGACCGTGACGTGGCTGACAGCGAAAAACCTTGCCAAATCGACGACTCGGCACGACCCTCGCTCATTAATCACTTCTGCGACCGCCTCCACATAGTTCTCGGCCATTTCCGTAGCGTGTTCTGTTCGGGTTCGTCGTGTGGTTGTGTATGGTTTTCTTGGCAGCCAAAGGGATTCCCTTTTCAATTTCAAACGATGGGGCCATGACTCTTGACAGCAAGATTACAGCCAGAGACAATTGCGAGACGAAATGTAGCCAAGGCTACACTTTTTTAAAGAATCAAATCTTGAAATTTCCAATACACATTTCGACCTAAATCATGAACACACCAAACTCGTTCGCCTTCAACTCGATTCGATTGATCGTCTTGATCGGATTCAGTCTCATCGCTCATTCTGCTTTGAGCCAAGAAGAAAACGCGAAGCAACTCGTAGCGGTTTGCTCCACGACTCAGGTCGCTGATTTCACTAGAAATATTGTTGGAGATCGTTGGGAAGTCGTTTGTGTGCTTGCTCCCGGCGAAGACCCCCACACTTATGAGATTGGGGCTGACGATTCATTGGCAGTAAAGCGTGCTGACCTTTGTCTTGAAAACGGTTGGAATCTCGAAGGCCATTCCTGGATGTCAAAGCTTGCAACCAATGCGGGCAAGCCAATTGTGACGTGCATCAACGGCGTTGAGCCGCTCGACATTGAGCTTGATGGTGAAACAACAAAAGACCCGCACGCTTGGTTCGATACCAAGAACGCCATGATCTATGTCAACAACATCAAGCAAGCCGTCATCAAGATTGATCCGGAAAACAAAACCGAATACGAAGCCCGCGCAAAACTCTACTTGATTCAGCTTCGCGCGTTGAATCAGTGGGTCGCAGAGCAAGTCAATGCAATTCCAAAAGCACGCCGAATTCTGGTGACCCATCACGATGCGTTTGGTTATTTCAGTCAGGCTTATGGTTTTCAAGCGATCAGTCCCGTTGGGTGGACCACTGGCGAGTTAGCTGGAGTTTCGATTGATCAAAAACGAAAGATCGTTGACCAGATTCGAGAGCTCGGCGTCAAAAGTATTTTTGTTGAAACCACGATCAACCGAGAGTTACTTGACGACATCGCTCGAGAAACGGGCATCAAAGTCGGTGGCGAACTTTACTCCGATGCGATGGGGGGCGAAGGCTCCGCAGGTGAAACTTACATTGGGATGATGCGGGAAAATGTTCTGACCATCGTCAAACATCTTAAATAGCACGCAATTCTGTCGGATGCTTTCCATTTGTTTAAGAGTTTAATCATGCGTCCAATTCTGGCTTGTTTAATTACGCTCGTTTTAGTCGGCGGCGTTTATGGCTACATCAAATTCGCGGAGGGAATCCGGCGACCGCCAACAGAAATAAACATTGACTATTCAGAAGCCGATTTTTCGCTCGAAATCGAACGTTCCTTTGACTGTGTGGTCGATCCGATTTTCGCCCCAGAGTCGTTAAGGGTCCTGTTCAAGGGCGAGTCCGTCTTGGCGATTTCGAAAAAGATTGCTGTCGAAGAAACGATCAGGCTAGAAAAACTGGATGGCGTCGAAGTTGGCGAAAATGAGATCTATATCGCCGCCAACCGCGCCGAAGGTTCGATCGGACTTGGAGCGATCAAAGTCTCAATATTTCGGGGCGGCGTCTTGTTCGATGAGCAAGTTCTCACCAGTCAACAAGGCATTGCTGAAGTCGCAGGACCAATTTCGTTTGTTGTGAAATCGGAACCAAAAACGGAAGACAGTCACCAACACTGAAACAACGCAAACAGAAACTTTATGATTGCTAACAACTCAAATCAAAATGGAAACGCCGGTTCTGTTGCGGCAATCGATGTCAGTCGGTTGACCGTGAGCTATGGTCCCGTTCCCGCACTGCTCGACGTTTCAGTCTCGATAGAGTCAGGAAAACTCGTCGGCGTCATTGGCCCAAACGGTTCGGGTAAGTCGACTTTTATCAAAGCCATTCTTGGATTCGTAAAACCAGATGTGGGAACGGTGAAGCTGTTTGGTGAAGACGTTTCTCATGTCAAAGGCAAGGTCGCTTATGTTCCTCAGCGGGGCGCGGTCGACTGGGATTTTCCAATCACCGTCCGCGAAGTCGCCGCGATGGGCCGATACGGCAAGCGACGTTGGTGGCGTGACTTGACCAAGCAAGATTACAAATTCGCCGACGAGGCCCTCGAAAAAGTGCGGATGAGTGAATTCTCGCGGCGGCAAATAGGGCAGCTTTCTGGCGGTCAGCAGCAACGTGTTTTCATGGCTAGAGCCTTAACCCAAGACGCCGACGTGTTGTTGTTGGATGAGCCGTTTGCTGGTGTGGATGCAGCGACTGAACGTGCGATTCTTGATGTTCTTCAGGAAACGAAGAAGCAAGGCAAGACGGTTGTTGTTGTTCATCACGACCTCGCCACCGCCGCCGAATATTTTGACTTAATCGTCTTGCTCAAGCAACGACTGTTTGGATTCGGAACGCCGAAACAAGTTCTCAATCCTCAGCTTCTCGCTGACGTTTACGAGGGCAACATGAAAGTCTTCGCGGAACTTGCGACGTCGGTTCAAAAGGGCGAAACCAATGATTAGTCTTCCATCCAATCTTTCAAACAGGAAGTTCCCAAGTGAATTGGTTTGAAACGCTTGAACTCGACTACGGGCATGTCATTCGTCCGCTGATTGTTGGAACCTTGGTTTCAATTGTCTGTAGCGTCATCGGATGCTTTATCGTCCTGCGCAAGATGTCATTTCTCGCCGATGCGATCGCACATTCAATGTTTACCGGCGTGATCGGCGGCTATCTGATCATCAAGCTGTTGTTTGGTCAGGAAGATCCTCACCTCGGAGCGATGCTGTTTGGCGCGTTGCTCGCGGGAGTTGCGACCGTCGCGATGGTTGGATTCGTGACGCAATTTTCCCGGATCAAGCAAGACACCGCGATCGGCATTATGTACACGGGTATTTTCGCGCTAGGTGCGTTTGCGATATCGATTCATGCGATTGGACAGCACATCAAAGTCGACATTTATCACTACGTTCTCGGTGACGTGTTGTCGGTTCCCAAAGAAGAACTTTGGTTGCTCGCGATCGTGGCGTCGTTTGTGCTGACGGTTGTGATCTTGTTTTATCGTCCCTTACAGCTAACCAGTTTCGACCCAATCATGGCCGCATCGATTGGAATTCCTGTGTTGGCGGTTGAGTATTTGTTGACGGCTTGCACATCATTGGTGGTGGTCAGCGGTGTGCAAATCGCAGGCGTGATTTTGGTGGTTGCATTGATCATTTCGCCAGCGGCGACGGCTTACCTTTTGTCAGATCGTCTTGATCGCATGATCATTTTGTCGGTGATCATTGGCGTGTTCGGGTTTTGGGCTGGTTTTGGTTTAGCGACGTTGGTTGGAGCTTCTTCGGGTGCTTCGGTGGTCGTCGTGATGACTTTCATTTTTTTATTGACGCTAACGTTTGCTCCTCGGTATGGATTGTTGGCTGATTGGCTTCGTAAATCAAGTTCAATTCCTCAGGAAGTCATGGAAGACGTACTCGGCGCGGTGCTTCGTGCCAAAGGGCGTTCGGTTCCGATAACCGAAATCGAAAAGAACGTCACGACGCGGAATATGAAGATCCGCCGGGCGATTTCCAGCCTGTCGCGTCAAGCGTTATTAGAAGTTGAAGACGACAAAGTTCGTTTGACGGATGACGGGAGAATCGAAGCGAATCGGCTGGTCCGCGCCCACCGACTGTGGGAAACGTATCTTGAACAAGCTGGAATGCCTGAGAAAGATCTGCATGAGAAAGCTCATAAGCTTGAGCACATTAGTGACCAAGCAACCGTTGAATATCTAGATGACAAACTTGGTCATCCGATTTCGGATCCACACGGTTCAGAGATTCCAACGGATGCGGCTTCCGTGGGTGCCAACAAAGATTTTATCGCGAGCCTGTTGCGCAAAGGCAATCAGGCGGTTATCAAATCCGTCAAAAGTTCGGCGTCCACATTCGGATTGAAACCGGGTGACAAGGTTCAAATGCAAGGCAGATCAGCCGATGGAAAAGTTTGGACTTTAGTCACTTCGGATGGACGGCAGGTTGACTTGAATCACGATCAAGCCGATGCGATTATTGTTCGGTTGGTCGACTGATTGTCTTTTGTCAAAATCTTTCGACAAACCCTTTGGGAATAACAACTGGGGTTCACTTACGCGAAATCCCAATTGCGAATGTCAACAAAGTGGCCAGCAATCGCGGCGGCGGCTGCCATCGCGGGAGACACCAAATGGGTGCGTCCACCACGTCCCTGACGGCCTTCGAAATTTCGGTTACTTGTTGAAGCGCATCGCTCGCCCGACTCAAGCTTGTCCGGATTCATGGCCAAGCACATGCTGCAGCCGGCTTCACGCCATTCGAATCCTGCGTCGGTGAAGACCGCGTCGAGCCCTTCTGATTCGGCTTGTTTTTTGATCACGCCACTACCTGGAACCACCATGGCGCTGACGGAATCATTTACCTTTTTGCCTTTGACCACGGCGGCAGCCGCACGCAAGTCTTCGATGCGCGAGTTCGTGCAAGAGCCAATGAACACGCGATTGATCGCAATTTCCTCGATCGGTGTGCCGGCGGCCAAGTCCATATAAGCGAGGGCAGACTCCGCAGATTTTCGTTCAGTTGGGTCGTCGAAGTCAGATGGATTTGGAACAGACTGGTCGACTCGCGTGACCTGTCCAGGGTTGGTGCCCCAAGTGACTTGGGGGGCGATGTCGGCTGCATCAAAAATCTCAACGCGATCGTATTTGGCGCCTTCATCAGATGGCAGCTTCTTCCACTGTTCGATGGCGGCTTCGTAATTTTCGGGAACGTGTTCTTTGTCCCTCAGGTATTCGAAAGTCGTTTCATCGGGCGCGATCATTCCAGCTCGGGCTCCCGCTTCGATCGACATATTGCAGATCGTCATTCGCTCTTCCATCGAAAGAGCCTCAATCGCTTCGCCGGTGTATTCCAAAACGTAGCCCGTGCCACCTGAGGTTGAGATTTTTCCGATCAAGTAAAGGATCAAATCTTTGGATGTCACGCCACGTGCAAGTCGTCCGTTGATTCGTAGCTCACACGTTTTCGGCTTCATTTGCAACAACGTTTGCGTTGCCATCACGTGTTCGACTTCACTGGTTCCAATCCCAAAGGCCAGCGCCCCAAATGCTCCATGCGTCGCCGTGTGAGAGTCACCGCAAACGATCGTCATGCCGGGCTGCGTAAACCCAAGTTCCGGACCAATGACATGAACGATGCCCTGATTGATACTGTCGAGATCGTAAAGTCGTACGTCGAACTCGCGGCAATTGGTTCGAAGGGTTTCGATTTGTTGCTTGGAGATTGGATCAACAATCGGCAAAGAACGATCAGTCGTAGGAACATTATGATCTTGGGTGGCGACGGTTAGTTCCGGACGGCGAAGCTTTCGGCCAGCCAGCCGAAGCCCTTCAAAGGCTTGGGGCGACGTCACTTCATGCACAAGATGCAAATCAATGTACAAAATTGTTTGCTTGCCCGGTTCGTAGTGAACGACGTGCTGGTCCCAGATTTTCTCGAACATCGTCTGTGGTGACTTAGCAATCATTGGCTGGCTCAATCGCAGTTTAAGTGGCAATCCAAAATCAGTGGCAATCCAAAATCGTTGAATCAACCGATATTTTAAGAAAACCAGTCGAATGCCGAAAGCGTTAATTAAGATTTGGGTTTTGGATTGAGCCAGCATGTGAATCGGGGCCAATCTAGGCTGTCTGCAAAATTCGTTTTTGATTACAAAGCAGCATCTGTCATTTGAGTTCTGGGTTGAAAATTTCTTTATGTCTGAGTTAATTAAGTCTGCCATCCTTGGCATCGTTCAGGGGCTAACCGAATTTCTACCTGTCAGCAGTAGCGGGCATCTTGAGATCGCCAAGTATTTAATGCAGGACGAATCCGTCGGCGAATCAAGTTTGCTGATGACGGTCGTCCTTCATTTCGCAACGGCGCTCAGCACGATTGTTGTCTTTCGAAAAGAGATTTTCGAGATCCTTTCCGGCTTGTTCAAATTCAAGTTGAACGACGAGTTTTGGTTTTGCGTGAAAATCGTCATTTCGATGATTCCAGCGGCGCTGGTTGGGGTGTTGTTGGAAGAACAGATCGAGACGCTATTTGAAAACCCACTTTTGCTCGTCGGGTTAATGTTGATTTTGACCGGCGTGCTCTTGTTTTTGGCGGATCGCGCGACGAAGACAGACAAATCAGTAAGCATTGGCAGCGCAATCTTGATCGGCATCTCTCAAGCGATTGCCATTCTGCCAGGAATCTCTCGGTCAGGTGCGACGATTTCGACTTCTGTTTTGCTGGGGATTGATCGCGAGAAAGCGGCGCGATTTTCGTTTCTGATGGTTGTCCCTTTGATCTTTGGAAAGATCGCTAAGGACATGTTGGATGCTTGGAAGGACGGGACTTCGTTTGCAGCAGAGGGGCAAGAGTTTCCGCTTCTCATTGGATTCGCCGCGGCGTTTATCACTGGCTTGTTCGCCTGTACCTGGATGATCAAACTCGTCAAAAGCAGCAAGCTCTCGTACTTTTCGATTTACTGTTTCATCGTTGGTGCCATCGTAATCGCAGAAGCCCAACTAGGGATCTTGGCCAGATTTGGGTTCGGAGCATAGCAGTTTTCGGATTCCGTAGAATTGCTCGACTCGCTCAAAAGTGGTGACAGCATTTTGTGAAATCCATGGTCGATCTAACCAATCCATAGTTGTTCGCCCATTCGATTGTTGGTTTCTTGCTGCGCATTGCCGCAGAAACGACCAGACCATCTCAATGCAGTTTCTAAGTCAACTTTCTGCGTTGACCCATGCGGCACCTTTTTCTACTGTCCGCAAATGCGCCGTTCTATTTTCGTCAATTCGAGTATCGCCATTTTGGTAGTGACTTTATTTAGTCTCGCCATTTCGCCAACTTGCGCGCAAATAAATAGCCAGTTCCCTTCCGGTGAACAATTGGTCGTTCTGACCAATGGCAGAATTCTCCGAGGTCGTGTGACAAGAAACGTCGAGCAAGTCATTGTGCACATGGCCAATGGAAGCCGTCCCGTGCTTCCGGCAGATCAAATTGATTTTGTCTGCAACTCGCTAGATGAAGCCTACTGGGGCAAGGTCGCTCGGTTGAAAGCTACTGACACCACTGGCCAAGTGGCTCTATTCAATTGGTGTCTAAAGAATAAGTTGCATGATCTTGCGCAGAACCAAATCGAAATTCTGTTGCAGATGGGGGCCAAGGCAACCCAATTGGAGAATCTTGATCGACAGCTAAACGTGGCCTTAATGCAAAAGCAGGCTGCTCAGAACAGGCTAGCCGTTGGATCGAACAAAAAGTCAAACGAGCCCGATGCGCAAGTGCCTGGGCAGTTGGCTGCCAAGCGAGATACTAAATCAATTGGACTCTCACCGATAGAAATGAACTTGGCGATTGGTCAAAGCGACTTGATCGGTCAAAACTTGAATCAATCTGATGTCTTTGACGCCTCTGACTTTCGTTCGCTTCCCTCAATAGATGAAAACACGCTGCCCGTTGAGAATAGGCTTCCTAATTCGCAGTTCGCTTTAACTCCGCTCATCAAGCCGGAAATGTCTGGCGGGAATTTTGAGGATGGTCTCGAAGAAGCAATGTCGCAACCCATTCGACAGGTTGGGTTCGAGGAAGAAGTTTTCGAGACAGTTTCGCCTGATCATCGAATGCCTTCCGCAGCCAGCTTGAGTGGTGAAATCGAGAATCAAACTCCGGAAGATCAAGTCGACGATCGAATCATGGTTTCGCTCAAACAGTTGGAGCGAGAATTGAAGACGTTGCCCAAGGGGACTGCCGGTTTCTACCGGTCACGAGTCGAGCGAGCATTGACTTACGGTTGCAATGCCGCAAAGTGTCACGATTCGGAATCTCGAATCTTGCCGTTGAGGCAGATCAAAGCCACCCAAGCGATCACGCGAGTTCAAAGTCAAAGAAATCTTCGCAACGTTTTGAAATACGTTGATCGAGCGAAGCCATTTGAAAGTCGTTTGTACTTGGCAGCGACTCAGCCGCATGCCGGTAGAGCCGAACCAATCTTGATTTTGAATCGAGCAGAAAATTTAAAGAAGTGGCTGGTCATGATCGCTGAAGATCCGAATCAAGCTCTTCAGGATGCGGCTCGACTGGAGCAATCTAGCGTTACAGCAACCGCATCCGGATTGGAAACACAGGTTCAAGACACAAGTCCAGCGATGAAAACGCCATTGAATGATTCGAGTTCGGTTGCCTTTGAGAATTCAAATCGACTTGCTCCGCTAAGCGACTCTTCACTTCAATTTCCAGCGACGGTTGGCGAGATTCCTTCCTTGAGTGGAGGAGAGAAAGCCTTCATTCCAAAGGATCCTTTCGATCCGGAAATTTTCAATCGTCGATTTCGATAAGTGTCTGTTTCAAGTCATTGACGCGTCGTGAAGTACGTCAGCCCGTTCGACATACTCGTGGACATCGACCGCGACGCGAGTTTTCGAATAACCAGTGAATTATCTCGCGAACGTGGTGGCTTTCACGGCCTAGACTGATTTCCACGGCGCCACTTATCCAATTTCCAATTTGAAATGAGGGGCAGCGCTAGACCATCGACATTGAAGGGGTTCAGTTCTCAACCAACCAAAAAAATCGGCTATCATGTAGCAACGAACTTTCAAAATTCCTGCCGGATGTACCGATGAAAAACCTCAAACGACTGTCCATTTGTTTTTGTCTATTTGTATTCTGGTCGATTAGCGCGACGACAACTTTGGCCGAGGAGCAAACTCCCAACGTTGTTGTTATCTTTATTGATGATCTTGGCTATGCAGACATTGGGCCATTCGGTGCAACGGATTATCCAACGCCCAATCTCGACAAAATGGCCAAGCAAGGCCGCAAGTTCACCGACTTTGTGACTTCGACCGCCGTTTGTTCCGCCTCCCGAGCCGCCTTGCTAACTGGTTGTTACCATCGTCGCGTCGGGATTTCAGGCGCGCTTGGGCCTACAGCAAAACACGGTCTCAATTCAAATGAAATGACCTTGGCCGAACTTTGCAAACAAAAGAATTACGCCACCGCGTGTTTTGGGAAATGGCATGTTGGATTGCAAAAGCAATTCTTACCCCTTCAACATGGATTCGATCAGTACTTTGGTTTGCCGTATTCAAACGACATGTGGCCCTTTCACCCAAACTTTGTGGATTTGCCAGCCGATTCCCCAAAACGAAAAAACAACTACCCTCCCCTGCCCTTGTTTGATGGAAACGAAATCGTCGACGCCAACGTGACTGGCGAAGATCAGGAAAAGTTGACAACGCAATACACTGATCGTGCGGTTAAGTTCATTGAAGAAAACGCGGACGAGCCTTTCTTTTTGTACGTGCCGCATTCCATGGTGCATGTGCCTCTTTATGTATCGGAAAAGTTCAAAGGAAAGAGCGGAGCCGGCTTGTTCGGCGACGTGATGATGGAAGTTGATTGGTCGGTTGGTCAAATCAACGCGGCGTTGAAGAAGCACAAGCTCGAAGAAAATACGCTTGTCATTTTTACGTCCGACAATGGGCCTTGGTTGAGCTACGGCAAACGGGCCGGATCGGCACAACCGCTTCGCGAAGGCAAAGGGACGATGTTTGAAGGCGGCTACCGCGTTTCGACTTTGATGAAATGGCCAGGGAAAATTCCCGCTGGATCAACTTGTGATGAATTGGCTTCAACGATTGATATCCTGCCAACGGTTGCGGCGATGGTCGATGCAAAATTGCCGGATCACAAGATTGATGGATTCGATATTCGACCTTTGATGTTTGGTGAAGCTGACGCGAAATCACCGCATACTCATTTTGCTTGTTACTACAAAGCCGGCGAGTTGCATGCCGTTCGTGACCGACAATTTAAGCTTGTGTTCCCACACACTTACCGCAGTCTCAATGGTCGCGAAGGAACGGATGATGGCAAACCGATTAAGTACGTTCAAAACAAGGCGGAGCTGGCGCTATATGATCTTCGAGCTGACGTGGGCGAGACGACAGACGTGGCCGCGGATCATCCAGAAGTAATGGAGCGGCTGATGAAATACGCGGAGGAGATTCGCGACGACCTTGGTGATCGATTGCAGAAGAAAAAGGGAAGTGGAATTCGTGCGGCTGGTAGAGTTGAGTAATTGTCTTTCCAAATGTGAAGTGCCGATTGCTTCCGTCGTATTCGCAGCCCGGCCGCTTACGCGTCACGGCTCACCGGAGTGGTGTTGAATCTCCAACGTTGATCAAGCGCCGACATGAGCAAGCGCCAGCGTAGAGGAATCACAAATCGAGTGAGCCGTTGGCCGTAAGGCCTCGGGCTGAATTGCCGTCCGGCTCGCGGTCGAGACTCAAAATTTCGGGACTCTAAATAAACCGATCAATGAATCTCGGATCCAGTGGGATGTCTGCGACTTTGATGTCTGCGATCAAATCTTGATAGAGCTGAGAATTTTTGTCCATCATCAGTTGGCCGATTTCCGCCCAAGCTTGTTGAAGCTCTGGCGAAGACTCTTTGCCATTCATTCGGAGCGCCGCCTCTTGGTCGAGAGCGGCAGCGATTTTAAGATACTCGGGCTTCGCTTCGTCCATCGAAAGTGCGAAACAGAGCGACGCAAGGCTGTGGCAAAGCGTATCAAACACACCGCCCTCGTCGCCAAGCAAAAACGATTGGTCCATGAACGACTTTTGATACTTTGCAATAATCATCAAGATACGTCGGCCAAGCACGCGATTTCGTTTAAGTGCCCGCTCTGCATACTTTCGTTTCAGCATGAACAAATTGTCGATGCCGCTGAGATCGCCCCGCGAAGGCATGAACGAACCGAGAGTTGTTTTGGCAACGAACCAGCCAAACTTGGCTTTCGCGCCCAAGCCTGATTTTCCTTCAACCTCCGCCGTACCAATTGGCACAAGATACTTACTACGAATGTCTCGCGTCATCGCGTTGGGTGCGCCAACATCTGAAAGGACGGGGTTCGGGCCTTCGTACACCGTAGCGATTGTGAACTCGTGCATGTTCTCGCCGATGTAGTTTTCAATCGGATGCTCAGGCATTTGCGAACTATCGTTTCGAGTGTACTTTCGCAACTCATCAGTGTGTACGCTTCGTCCGCCTTGAATCTGGTAACAATTGATCGCCGTTTGTAGCAACGTTTTGGTTGCGTAGACCTTTGCAATCATTCCTTGTGTTTCGTCTCGAACGCCGTTGGCAGCAAGTCGAAAACAGAGGTCACCTAGTACGCGTGCCGCTAAACCGTGTGCTGCAGCACGACCGATCCAAGTCTGAATTCGTGGAGCGCTGCCGATCGGTTTTCCAAAAGTACTTCGGAAAGAAGTCCATCCGCCTCCGTTGGGTTCCCCGTCCTTTGCGTCAAGCTCAGGAGCTTGGGAATTTGTTTTTTGAACTTCTGGATCGTTGATGATGTGAGCAAGCAACTTAAACGTCTTTGCTGCGCTGTTCACTCCAATTCCGCCTCGACCTTTGGCGAGAGAACTAAACGCTTGGGCCAATCCTTTTCCGGGTGGGCCGAGCAAACAATTGGCAGGAATTTCGAAATCGGTTAAGCGAAAACGGGCATTCCAAAGGTAGTCAAACGCGGTTAAATCATTTCGCTTCATGCGGAAGTTTTCGTTGTCCGCTTTTGGGACTTCGAGAACGATCATTCCCGAATCGCGACCTGGTTTGGTATCGTGACCTTCAAGTTTGACGACGAGGATACAAACGCCGCCGTAGATGACGTTGGTGATTGGCCATTTCACACCGTTGACGATGTACTTGTCGCCTTCAAATCGGGCGGTCATCGAAAGCCGGCTTGGGTCAGCGCCAACGCCAGGTTCGGTGAGAGCAAACGAGCCGAGCAATTCACCCTTGGCCATTTTTGGGAGAAAATACTCTTTCTGTTCGGGCGTGCCGAAATCGAGAATAGGTGTGACGGGACCGAGGAAGTTATGAACCTCAAACATGACCGCGAGGTCAGGGTGAATAAATGTCAACGCGCGAAGCAGCGGACCAAGATCGCCAAGCTTCGCCCCGCTACCGCCGTACTCCGTTGGAATTGCCAATCCAAAAAAGCCACGCTCGGCTAGGCCTGTGATGATTTCATTTCGAAAGAGCATCTGCTCGTTATCAAACAACGCTCCTTCTTTTTTTTGCTGCATCAAAAAGTCGAGTGACGCCCCCATGACTTTGGCAACCTGCGCCGAGGGCGAAAACGTTCCGGCTTGAAACTCTCGTGCCTTTCCGGTTCCAAACAATGAAGCGATGGTGGGTGCCTCGCCTGAGAACTGACCTTCGGCTGTTTGGTCAGCGTCATCAAGCGGCGCAAGTGCGGCAACTTCGTCTGCGGATTTTCCGGCCTGCTGAAGAATCAACGCCATCGCGCTTTCGCCATCGTTTTTTTCATCAGACATTTTGTTTTCCAAAGTCGCGTCTTGGTTGGCGTTTTTGAGCATGGCTTGTTTCAGTCTGGCGATTGTGAATCGTTGATATTTGACAGGTATCGTCAATCAATAGATTTAAAGATTAACTCAATAACCGTAGGTGCCAAACCCAAAATAACACGGCGACTCCTTGCCCACGTTGTGGAATGGCAATGAGTCGAAACAGACGGAAACATGATGCTGACAAAGAATGTTGTTGATCACTCCGTGGTCAATACGAGGTCCAACAACGATATCTAAATGGGCGAGATTCCCGATTAGTAAATGGTTGAGTCGAGCCCATAAGGTTCAGTTGTGGCTCGTTTGAATCGTTGCAGTTTCCGATCATAAAACGAAAAAAGCCACGTTGTAAAAACGTGGCTTGGCGTTTGTTCTCTACTTTCGCTCATCGCGACAAGGAGATCTAACTTCAAATGGGGACTACTTGAGGCCCATGGTCTTGATCAAGTCTTCGGCACCAGGAGTCAGGCGACGGATTTTCGCAGCAAGAACTTCTTTCTCAGAAGAAGAGGCTTTCTCGGCTCGCTTTTTGATCAATTCCATCTTCTTCTTACGCTTGCGTCGTCGACGCAATTCTCTTTCTCGTTCGCTGCCCATGGTTGGTTCCTGGTCTATTTATGAGTTGGTTGACTTTTGATTTAGACCAAAACTGTAACTCAAAAGCCACTTTCCTTCAACGGCGACAATGTTGGAACGAAAAAACCCCTCGTTTTGTGAGAACGAGGGGTCTTAGAAATCAGTATGCTCGATGCTTAGGCATCACATCGTTGACTAGTTGCCCGCTGCATCTTGAAGTGCGTCAACTGCATCGGCAGCATCTTGGACTGCTTCGGCAGGAATTTCCTGTGCGTTGGCAGTTGGGTCATGCGTTCCCATGTAGACTTCGCCGGCTGGTACTCCACCCATGATCGAAGCGCCATTTGAGCAGCCACCGCAATCGTTCGCAGGTGCAGACATCATTGTGGCAGGTCCGCCACAAGCGTTTGTAGCACAGCCAGAAACGCAGCTTTGCATTCCAGCGTTTCCGTAGTCGTATCCAACCGACTCGCCGAAGTAAGCACCGGCACAGCCACAGTCTTTTTGGCTTCGCTGAAACAGTCCGCCAATTTTCGAGCCACAGCTACGACCAGCGAACAAGCCGCGAAGCTTGCCACCCATGTTGCAGCCGCCACCGCAACCACCATGGTTGCCGAGCTTGCCGCGAAGTCCAGAAAAGCAACCGCTTTTAAGAAGGCCACCGCTCAGGAACCCACCGCCGTTACCACCACATCCGCCACCTGTTGGGTAACCGAAGCAACCCATGTCGCATCCGCAGCTTGATCCGCCGCCGAAGCCGCCGCCAAGTCCGCTGAACAAGCCACGAAGCTTTCCGCCACGTGAACCAAGGCTGCATCCGCCGCCACAAGATCCACCACCATGACTAACGAAACTTGATCCGCAACCGGAATCGCATCCACCACGATTACCAAGTCGTCCGCCTAGTCGGCTACCAAGGTTGAGGCCGCAGCCACCACCACATCCGCCGCCGCAACCACAATCGCTTCCGCCACCGTAGTCACATGTCTCGTTGCAGTATCCAGCCCACAATGAAGCGGCTGAGCCTTGTGTGATTCGTCGACCGCAGTTGTCTTGGGCGTAATCCATCGTGCCGCCATAGACGACTGAGCCGCCGCAACTACCGCAATCTTGTGCCGTTGCGTTTCCGCAAACTGCAAGTGCAGCAACAACAACTGCAAGTTTAAGTGTTTTGAAAATCATCCAACTGACTCCTAAAAATGTCCTTATCCAAGTTTCAAACGCGTCCCGAGGCAGGCCTTCCGTAGCTCCACACGAACGACCCGCCATTGCTGACGGAGTTGGCAAACAAGGCCTCGTGCCTCATTTTTTGCCTGGTCGAAATCGGTGTCGGGATTCGTGACAGGATCGGTGAGTACAGTCCCCCAAAAGGTGCTGTAAGATCTGTCAGCTTCTTCATCGTCCCGAAGCTTGCGAAAAAGCAATGGATCCTTCAGGTTTAGAAAAAATTCAAGCGTCTCAATGTTTGTTCTTCCGAACAAGTGAAGACGAACTTTAAAGTAACGCTTGCTTGTCAAACGCATCTCACTGTCTGTTCGACTGATTCCGATCGTTTCGAAAAAGCACTCGCGAGATATCGCCCCAACGTCAAACTTTGAAATCAAAATCGGTGTAGACGATACAAGCGGATTCTGGCTCGGACTTGGTCGGTTGATTCGAGATGAGTTTGGTGGAAGCAAAATTGGAACATTCGTTCTGATTCCAACCAGAATTTGAATCGCCATTCTTTAAAGGCCTTTCAAACAACCAAAAGTTACACGCACCGCCGTAGCTTGATTGTTGTGATGAACAGTCTGGTCATATCGGGCCTGAAGCATTTGGCAAACTTTGACGACTACGAAAACCGATCCCAATTTGGAGAACGGAATGATGCTCTTAGCTGAAGGATTGGCTTTCCAGGTTTGGTAGTGAAAGTAAACAATGAGCAATGCAACCTATTCAGTCTCCCAACCATCGATTCTTGTTGTCGATCCAGACACCGTTTCGCTGCTAACCATTGCGACCGTTCTCGATGCCAGAGAGTACGCGGTGAAAACTGCTTGCTCACTGGAGCAAGCGTTGGATGCGTTGGAAGGCCATCCGCTTGATCTTGTGATTACCGAAACTCGGTTGGAAAAGCATTCGGGTGAAGAGCTTGTGCACCAGTTGCATAGTATTTCCGATTACAGCGATGTCCCTGTGATGTTCCTCACCGCAAATCAAAGTTGCGATGTCGTGAGAAGAAATCACACTTCGGGCGCAGCGTTTCACTTAAAGAAACCCATTGACGCGGAAGTGCTTTTCCAGCTCGTTGACAAAGCACTTTGGATGCCGCATTTAGTGAAATCTCATATTGAGCAAAAATCTGTTAGGCAGCCCCATATTTCGTTCGCAAAAAATCCACTTGCCAATCCACTCACAAATCCATTTGCGACGAACACGCACGATGATGGTGGATTCGGGGTTGGAAGTTCAACATACCCAGAGTCACCGATTACTTTTTAATCATCGAACCAAGAAGGTGTCGAATCCGCTTTCAATCGGGAAACCTCACTTTCATTTCGGAGTTACAGTTCTTTTGGCTGATTCGGGGTTTTCT
This sequence comes from uncultured Pirellulaceae bacterium, assembly GCA_964389585.1. Taxonomy (GTDB): domain Bacteria; phylum Planctomycetota; class Planctomycetia; order Pirellulales; family Pirellulaceae; genus Mariniblastus. Next base: position 17,785 of record CAYMFZ010000029.1, read on the forward strand.
GCGCAGGTATGCTAAACTGAGAGGCAATTAATTGTCTCTCGATCCTGTGGTAAGCAAAAATGAAATCGGTTTTTGTTGCGTTGTGTGGTGTTTTCTTTTTGATTTTTGGTGTTTGCGAATCACCAAAAATTTACGCTCAACAAGTTTTGGTTGAAGCCGAAAGTTTCGTCGAACATGGTGGCTGGAAACTTGACACCCAATTCATCGACAACATGGGCTCGCCCTACTTGTTGGCTCACGGTTTGGGAAAGCCAGTCAAAGACGCGACGACCAAAGTCACTTTTCCCGAGACCGGCACTTACAACGTCTTTGTGAGAACCAAAGATTGGGTCGCGCGATGGAAAGCCCCCGGCCAGCCCGGCCAGTTCCAACTCATCGTTAACGGAACTCCGCTTGCTGAAAAGTTTGGAACCCAGAACGCCGATTGGTTTTGGCAATCGGGCGGTACGGTCGAAATCAAAAGTAAGCAAACTTCGGTTGCGCTTCATGATCTGACCGGATTCGATGGCCGTTGTGATGCGATTCTATTCTCCAAAGACAAAACCGCCCCGCCGAATACGTCAGACATTCTGCCGCAATGGCGGCGCGAGTTGCTGGGGCTGAAAGAATCTCCGACCGATATGAAAGGCTACGATCTGGTCGTGGTCGGAGGCGGCTACGCAGGTATGGGCGCCGCGATTTCGGCGGCTCGGATGGGATGTAAGGTCGCGCTAATTCAAAACCGCCCCGTGCTTGGCGGCAATGGTTCGAGCGAAGTTCGTGTCTGGTCGATGGGGCATATCCGTCGCGGAAAATATCCTCGCGTCGGTGAGATCGTCGAAGAGTTCTGCGACCGGGCAACCAAATCTCCAGGCAGGTATGAAGAATTCGAGGATTCAAAAAAGGAACAGATCGTACGTGACGAAAAGAACATCGATTTATTCCTGAATCATCACGCCTACAAAGTCGACATGGCTGGCGACAAGGTTGCTGCCGTTTACGCGTTTGATACCCGAACCAGTGAGCACAAACGTTTTGAGGGAACTTTGTTTTCCGATTGCACTGGTCATGGCACCATTGGTTTTCTCGCCAAAGCCGATTGGGAAATGACTCCCAAGGGCCGCATGGGAATGAGCAACATGTGGGCTTGGGCCGAAGGCAAAGAAGAAGTCGCCTATCCTGAAACTCCGTGGGCGCTTGATTTGAACATGGCCGATTTCCCCTACCCTCGCGATCATCATGGTCAATGGTTTTGGGAAAGCGGTTTTGACAAAGATCCACTGGGCGATGCCGAAGGAATTCGCGACTGGAATCTGCGTGCGGTTTACGGTGCGTTCAACGCGATGAAGAATCGAGATGGCGCCGGCAAACACAAATCCGCTTTCTTGACTTGGATTGCTTACATTGGCGGCCCCCGTGAATCGCGGCGTTTGATGGGAGATGTCGTTTTGACATCGGAAGACGTTGTTTCCAAACGCGAATTCAAAGACGGTTGTGTGCCGAGTACTTGGTCTATCGATTTGCATTATCCAAAGAAAGAGTTCGCGAAAAAATTTCCTGACAATCCGTTTATCTCAATCGCAGAACACGATCGTCGCATCGATCGCAATTATGGCTATCCAGTTCCCTATCGATGTTTCTATTCACGCAACATTCCCAATCTGTTCATGACGGGAAGGAATATCAGCGTGACCCATGAGGCGCTTGGGACAACTCGCGTAATGAAGACCTGTGGAATGATGGGCGAAGTCGTCGGGCGTGCGGCAAGCATCTGCAAGCAACGAGACTGTCAGCCGCGCGACGTTTACGAAAAGTATTGGGAGCAGATGGATGAGTTGTTGAAGCTTCCTGGCAAAGCCCATCGTCCGAACGTGAATGCAGAAATGATTGTGCCTGATGATTCGATGCAGTTGGCAACTAGCCACGGTTTGGCAAAGGGACTTGATCCGGCCCAACTGCCCGGAATCGTCATTGACGATCTGGCTGCGACGAAGTCAAAAAAATGGAAATCAGGCATCAGCCTCAAAGGATTCGTGGGCGTGAGTTATCTGTACGCGAAAGCCAATAGCGGTGCGACGATTAAGTTTGAGACCACCGTTCCAAAAACAGGCCGGTTCGATATTCGAATCGCCCATCAGACGCACCCGAACCGGGGCTCTAACATTCCGGTGACTGTTCAAATCGGAACGCAACAAATTCGTCTCAAAATGAACATGAAAAAAGCTCCAAACAAAGACGGGTTCACGACTGTTGGTCAATACGATTTGATCAAAGGCAGTCTGGTCTCCGTTGAGATTTCGACTGAAGGTGCGACTGGCATCGTTCACGCGGACGCGGTTCAGTTTCTCGAGCTTGGGAAAGACGGCAAGCCAATTCAAGAGCCATCTAAGGCTAATCAGAAAGCTGCGGATTCAGAGGCTGATCAAGCCTCCAATCGAACTTTGATTTTCGAGGACGACTTCAATCGAAACGAATCGCAAGAAGTCACCGAAGAAATTGGTAATGGCTGGTCATCGAATAGTTCAACAAGAGCAAACGGAAACAAACAAGTTGACCTTCGCGATAACACACTCCATATCTATTTCCATGAGTCGGCCGACCACGCCGTCTCCGTGCGTCACGACGTGGAGTTTAAGAATGGCGAAGTCGAATTGCGTTTCATGCTTGAACATGAAAAAGATATCTTAGGATTAAACTTTGCTGACTTAACACACAAGTCCGTTTGGGCTGGTCACCTTTTTAAAGTCAACGTGGGCGTGAAAAAGCTTGAGATCGTTGATCTAAAAACGGGCGTCATGAATTTGGAAACGCGAAAAATTCGTAAAGCAAAACAAGAAACGCCAGAATTAAAGAAGTTGCTCAAGACGAAAG
>CAYMFZ010000029.1:20644-20884 GCA_964389585.1 uncultured Pirellulaceae bacterium
TGGTACGGATTGAAGGTCACCATCTCCGGCGATTCAATCAATGTCGCGATCGACGGACAAGAAGTCGGGGCGTTTACTTCAGAGGGATTTGCTCACCCAACCAAAAAGATGTTACGGCTTTCGGTTCCCAAAGAAGCAGTCATCGACGATTTGAAAATCTATTCGATCGGAGCTTAAGCGTTTGCATCGCAACGGGTTTCTGTCGCAACGGGGTTTTAACAAGATCGCTCATCTATCACC
>CAYMFZ010000030.1:0-4541 GCA_964389585.1 uncultured Pirellulaceae bacterium
TCGAGATGTTGTTATGGGACTTGGAATTGCGACAAGAACGCCTTAGGCCAGCTTTAAGCGGTGTTTCCAAGCTGCAACCTGCTCAGCAACGCGCTGCGGGCACGTCGATCCGACGCTTTGGAAGGCTTTGACGGCGTTCTCGACACCAAGCACATCGAAGACCGATTCGTCGAGCGAAGGCTCGGCGGCTTGGAACTCTTCAAGTGAAAGCTCCGCGAGAGTGACGGACTTTTTGGTTGCGGTCCTTACGAGGTCACCGATGAGATGGTGGGCTTTACGCTGTGGCATACCGCGTTTGATTAAGTGCTCCATCAACGTCGTCGCGTCCAAGAAACCGCGATCGAGTCTTGATCCAATCGAATCCTCATTAAGTTTCGCGCCGGCGACAATTGGTGCCGCTAGTTCAAGGCATGCCGCAACCGTATCGACAGCATCAAACAAAGGCGGTTTGTCCTCTTGCAAGTCGCGGTTGTAAGCCAACGGAAGGCCTTTGGTTAAGACCAACAATGTTTGTAGGCTGCCAATCACGCGAGCCGTTTTTCCTCGCGTTAGTTCCAGCACGTCCGGATTGATCTTTTGAGGCATGATCGACGAGCCGGTGCAAAACTCATGTGGGATTTGAATGAAATCAAACTCAGATGTCGCCCACAGAATCCATTCTTCGGCCCAAGTGCTCAAGTGAATCGCAATTGTCGTCAAACAAAACACCGTTTCCAAAACAAAGTCCCGATCGCTAGACGAGTCGATGCTGTTGGCAACGATGCCTTCGAATCCCAAACGTTTCGCGCTGTTCTCACGATCAATCGGTAGTGTCGTTCCTGCCAGTGCTGCCGTGCCCAAACTGCAAACGTTGGTTCGCTTGCGACAATCCGCCAATCGCTCTCGATCACGTTGAAATTTCTCGCAATACGCCAGCCAGACATGCGAAGCGAGAACCGGTTGGGCACGTTGCAAATGAGTGTATGCCGGGACGATGATGCTCGCGTCGCCATCGCAGCGACCCACAAACGCAGATTGAAGTTCCGCCAGCAACGCATCGATTCGGTCGATGGATTCGCGCACCCAAAGTCGCAAATCGGTGGCGACTTGATCGTTGCGGCTGCGACCGGTGTGAAGTTTTCGACCCACGTCGCCGATCCGATCGATCAAGGCTTGTTCGATATTCATGTGAATATCTTCAAGCTCTTCGCGAATTACGAAGGTGCCGTTTTCAAGCTCACCAAGAATCTCAGTCAGGTTCGATTCAATCTGCTCGCATTCTTCGGCGGTTAGGATCTCTTGATCCGCTAACATTTTCGCATGAGCGATACTGCCAGCGATATCGTGAGGGTACAGCCGCTGATCAAAGCTAATGCTCTCGGTGAAACGCTCAACGCGTTTGTCGACGGCGGAATCAAATGCGCCGCTGCGGCTTGGGCTTGCGCTGTTTTGGTCAGAAAGATTGGGTTTGGAGTTGGGCATGAAAATCGTATTAATAGGCTGATGGAATCGCACGTTCTAGACATCAGTCTATTACAAAATTACAAAACGTCTAAGCTAAGGAACTCACGAATAATAACTTCCCTTATTGAACGTCCTCTCATCAATCGAACCTTCGCTGCGCATCAGGTTGGCGCTATTTCACGGAGTGAAATGCCACAATGAGCGAGTCCCACTCTGGTTTTCTTTTGGTATTCAACTTTGGAAAAGTGACGATTGTGGCCGTTCACTCCGTGAACGAGCGCCAGTCCGAGCGAAGCGACAGAGGACGGAAAAATGGCTGGGCTTCAGCCGCAGTAGTTCAGGCGGATCTACGCTAGAGAAACCACAGTCGCAAACTAGGTTGCTTTTCCCGCTATCCAAAGATGCCATCCGAAGTTGATTGCACCGCAAGCTTTTTCCAGTCCGACGACGTCAAGAATTACTCGTGACGAAGGGCTTCGATTGGATCGAGTTGAGCCGCACGCATCGCAGGGTAAAGTCCAAAGAACACGCCGACGATGACTGAGATAAAGAACGCCACGGGAATTGAGGCCGGAACAATCTCGGGAGTCATGACTTTGGCAACGTCTGGCAAGCTGGCGTACATCTTGGGGAAAAAGTTCTCAACACAATAGCGTGCGAAGTGGACCAAGATGGGACAAAGCAATCCACCTAGAATTCCAGTCAATCCACCCACAACCGAAAGCGAAATTGTTTCCACCAAAAACTGTTGAGTGATGTCAGATCGCTTACCACCAAGTGCTCGGCGAATACCAATCTCACGTGTTCGCTCCGTGACGGTTGCGAGCATGATATTCATGATGCCAATACCGCCGACAATCAATGAGATCGCCGCGATTAAACCCATAAACATCATGAACATCAGCCGAGTTGTTTTGGCTTGTTCGAGCAGTTCGTAGGGAACGACAACGGCAATGTCTTGGCGGTCTTTGTCTTTGGATCGAAGCGTTGCCTCGACAAGTTTTGCCGTCCGTGGAACGTCTTTGGCGTCGTCAACCTGAACCGTGATTTGTGAAAGTTCGAATGCTTTGACCGAAAACGAACCGCCCGTTCGTTTGGTTTCTTGATCACCCATTCGCATCTTCATCGTGGTGATCGGAATGTAGATGTCGAGCGAAAAATCTTGAGCGGCCAACGAGCCACCGATGGCGGCCGTTGCATTACGATGTTGCAAGACGCCAACGATGCGATAGTACTCTTTCTTTTCAGGCAGAAAGATTTCTTTGTTGAGTGGATCTTCGGAGGGAAACAATTTGTCAGCAAGTCGAGCGGCGATCACGCAGACGGCTGAGCTTTTTTCGATTTCGCGGGGTGTCAAAAAGTGGCCACGGGAAACGACTAAGCGAGTGACGTCGGCATAGTCAGAAGTGCAGCCAACTAGTCGGCCATCAATTGGTTTTGCGTTTGGGTTGCCTGTGTAAACGAATTTCTGAGTCAACTCACGGATGGGAATCACTCGACGGACCGTTGAGACGGTGCGGTCAATCATTTGACATTCGGCTCGTGTCACGCCGAATGCGTTGATCTGGCGGAAGTTGCCACCGCTTTCGTCAGGCGGTTGGATGCTGCGGACGATAATATTTTCAGCACCGAGGTCTTCGATTTGACGTTGGGCTTCTTTGCTGATGCCTTCGCCGATCGCAAGCAACCAAATGACGCTGGCGACACCAATGAAGATGCCCAAGACCGTTAATGCTGAACGCATCGGGTGCAGCAAGAGGCTTTTGATTCCAAGTTTCCAGGTGCGGAAGAGCAGCATGTTGGTGGTTTCGAATTAGTTGGTTGGATGAAAGGGCGGGGCAGTGAGGTTGAAGATTAGAAATTAAAGATTTGAAATTTGAAATTAATGATTTGAAATTCGAGATTAAAGATTTGAAATTCGAGATTAATGATTTGAAATTCGAGATAAAAGATTAGAGATTTGAAATTAGAGATCTAATTCATAAACCTAAATCGAAATTCAAATTTTGAAACTCAAACTCAAACTCGAATCGAAATTTCAAACCCATGTCGAAATTCATAAACTCGGGTTTCTCAAATCTGAAATTTTCAAATCTGAAATTTGTATCTTAATCCTGTCCAGCAACTTCGGCGTTGTTGGAAATTTCTTTGATTTGCTCCGCAGTAAATACTTTCCGTCCTTGAACTTGTTCGTCGACTTGGATCTTGCCATCACGCAAACGAATCACACGTTTGGCATGTTCGGCGACCTCGTCTTCGTGCGTCACCATGATGATGGTTCGACCTTCGTCGTTGAGTCGCTGGAATAACGCCAAAATCTCTTCAGTGGTTACCGAATCAAGGTTTCCCGTCGCTTCGTCCGCGAGAATGAAATACGGGTCGTTGACCAAAGATCTGGCGATCGCCACACGTTGCTGCTGACCACCCGACAATTGAGTCGGACGGTGATCAAGTCGATTACCTAATCCGACCATTGCGGCGAGCGCTTTACTTCTTTTTCGGGAATCCGAATTTAAGTTGCCACGATAATAGAGCGGGACTTCGATGTTCTCTACGACGCTCAATTGGGCAATCAGGTTGTAAGACTGAAATACAAACCCGATTCGCGACGCGCGGATGCCTGACAATTCATCGTCTGTCATCTTCGCGACATCATCGCCGCCGAGAACAAACGAGCCAATGGTTGGCCGATCAAGGCATCCCAAAAGATTCAAAAGCGTACTTTTTCCAGATCCAGACGGTCCCATGATGGCGACATAATCACCTTCGGGAACATCAAACGAAACGCCACGCAACGCGCGGACGGTTTCGCTTTTGAGGACATAGTGTTTTTCAAGGTCGCGAATGCTCGCGGCCAATTTCGGAGTTGCGTTCAATCTACTGTCCTCCGCGCTGGCCACCGCCACCGCCTCCACGTTGGCCGCCACCACCTCCGCCGAATCCTCCAGACTGCATCCGTTTCTGCATGGCCGATTTGAGTTCTTCTTTTGTGACTGAACCGTCGCCATCTCCATCTGCGGCTTCCACCATTGGCTTGGCTCGTTCCGAAAGACTTGACATCTCATCGGCGTCGATTTTGCCATCGCCATTTCCATCAT
>CAYMFZ010000030.1:4551-19545 GCA_964389585.1 uncultured Pirellulaceae bacterium
CGAGAAGCCGCCTCCACCACCACCGCCTCCAGGCCGTCCACCACCTTGAGCACCACCGGGGCGTCCGCCTCCAGCCTGTTTATCGTCAGGCTTCTTCGCGTCAGCGGATTCTTCGCTGGTTTTGCCAATTGAGTCAGCAGAACCTTCAGGAAGGTCAATCTTCGTTTCCAAGGCGAGTTCGGGAAGTTCCATATATTGCTTGTAGGCACCTGGGTTCATGACAAGCTCTAGATTTTCCTCTACGCCAGAATCGAAGTAGACCATTTGAGCGTTGTCTCCACCAATTTCAACAGTACGCGTTTCCCATTGATCGCCATTTCGAACAAGGCAAAACTGCTGATCCTGAACTGAATAGACGGTTTGAATTGGCGCTAACAAGACATCTGGTTCGTACTGAACTTGAATAGTGACTGAAGCATTCATACCGGGCTTGAGTGCTTCGGGTGGATCTAAAATCTTTACAAATACGGCGTACTTGCGGACGCTGCTGCTCATCCAGCCACTCGATTCAGCGTACTGATTAACTTTCGTGACGATACCTTTTAGTGTTGTGCTGTTCAGTGCATCGACCTTAATCGTACATGGCATTCCTCTGCCAATTCGCGTAATGCTTTGCTCGTTGATGAGCGCTTTGACTTCCATCTTGTCTGGGTTGGGCAATCGAATCAGAACTTGGTTTTGTCGAACGGTGGTTCCTTCCTCAAGAACCCAGTCGTTACCGCCGCGGGATGATTCTTTCGCGTAGACAACTTGGCCAGAGACGCCTTCGGGAACCTTGATCGTACACTTCTCGATCATCTCTTCGATTTCCGCCAGCTTCTCTTTCTCGACGACCAACGCTTTCTTTTCGCTGACCAATTTCACTTCCGCAGCTCGGATGTCAGCATCGAATTGGACCGTCTCTTTTTTGAACGTGATCTCTTGGAGAACTTTGAGTTTTTCCCTGGCTAGTTTGAGCGAATTCTCACCCTTTTTCACAGAGATTTCATTTCGCCTTACGCTGAAGTCATCCGACTCAAGTTGTTGCTTTGTGATGTAGCCCTTGGCCTGAAGTTTTGAACTGTGTCCCAAAACGTCTTTGGCTTGCAATAACTGTTGCTGGGCAGTCTTAATTTCGGCATCCGCGTCATAGATTTCGTTTTGAATCTTGAGTTTCTCTTGTTCAAAAGTTCCTTTGATGAATTCTTCAAGGGAAGCCTTCGCAGATTCGAGACTTGATTCAGCTTGGATCACACCTGTTTCGGCGTTGGCCAATGAGATGTTCTGCTGCTCAAGCTCTTTTTCAAACGAAGTCGAATCAAGCTGGACGAGGAAGTCACCTGCTTTAACGAGCGACCCTTCGGGCGTCACACTCAAAACTGAAAGCGAGCCATTACGGGCGCGGACTTCGCAGCGAATCTCAATGTTCTCGCTACTCTGGACTTCGCCTTGGTCAAGAACTTGAGAAACGAACTCACCACGCGTAACGTTTGCCATGATGGGATCAATCTCATCTCCCTCACCACCTGAGTTGAGATAGTAATAGGCTCCGACGCCGATCAAAGCGACCGCGACGATACCGAAAACGACAAAGGGAGCCACGAGACCACGACGAATGTTGTGCGTATGAACTCGGAAACTGGTTTGGGACATTGAGTGGTTCCTGAATCGAATCAGAGGTGGCTTACAAAACGTGCAATCGGACGGGGAGTATCGAACAGATCGACCTAACTGGCAACTTAAAAGCAGCAATGTGTCGAAAGGCAGAGTAAACCGCAAAAGGAATATCTTAATCTGACACGGAGTACTTCGACGCGTTATTGAACCGCTAGAACCAATAAATTACAACGTCGACTAGAAATTCATGCGTTGTTATGCGTTTTTGGCTCAGCTCTCCGGACTTCAACCCCATAGATATAACCAAATAAGCGGTGAAGAGTTGCGACTAAATTCACGGCCCAGCCGATTTATTGAGTCGGGTTTTGACAATCAGCACGGTTATTCACTCGTTGGTCACAGTCTGTAACCAAAATTGCTGGCAACGTGAAAAAATGTACCAGCGTTGGTTGTCAGTCGATTCGGGCAATCGGGCAAACATTTGACGTTGTTACTGACCTCTCATAAACACAGAATTTTCGCAAAAACGAGACAGCCATTACCGCTTCAAAGAGCCAACCCGTTCTCTCAGTCATTTTGTTATCGATCGCCGTTGGATTGGTGGCTTGGATCTGGCTTTCACCATCGGCCACGAGCCAACCACTGAATGTTGAATTACCCCAAGCCAGTTTTGCGGCATCGCCATTTGAGTTCAAACGGATGGCGATTGGACCTGCTCCGACTCAAGGCCAGCTGTACACCAACGTTGGATTCGCCGACATCAACCAAGACGGTCACACCGATGTCTTGGCGTGCGATGGACTGCGAGGCCGCGTCTGCTGGTTTCAAAATGATGGTCAGACGGAATGGAGTCAAAAATCGTGGACTCGCCATGACCTGAATCCAGACGAGTTGATACCATCTGCATCGCATATCACACCGATGGATTTAGATGGCGATGGGGATCAAGACTTATTAGTAACCGCGCTGGGTCGAATTCAACCAACCAATGACGAAGTCGGTCGGTTGTATTGGTTTGAGAATGACGCGGGCTCCTATTCACTGAAAGAGATTTTGAGTGGAATTCGCCGCGCCACCGACGTTCAAGGTGGTGACTTTGATTCCGATGGCGACATTGATTTAGTCGTTGCCGTTTTTGGTGGGCCGCTGCAAGGGCAAATTCTCTATCTCGAAAACGATGGCCAACAGAACTTTACTGATTACGAGATTCTCGCGGTCTCGGGAACGATCCATGTTCCCGTCAGCGATTTTGATGGGGATGGCGATCTTGATTTCGCAGCGGTGATCACGCAAGACGAAGAAGAAGTTCTCGCTTTCGTCAACGATGGTTCGGGATTCAAGAAACCTGGCAAACGCAACCGGATCTATTCGTCTTGGAATTTTGATCTGGGCGGCGCGGGAATGACGGCAAGCGATTTGGATCAAGACGGCGATCAAGATTTATTGCTTTCGCTCGGCGACAACCTAGAACTGACGCACAACTACCCGCAACCCTGGCATGGTGTGATCTGGCTGGAAAACAAAGGCGACTGGAATTTCGAGCCGCATCGAATTGCAACCATTGGCGGAGTCTACGCGACGGCGACAGGCGACTTGGATGCTGATGGCGATCTTGATGTAGCCGTCGTAACGATGTTCAACGACTGGGCTCAAGACAACGCGGCCAGTGTTTTGTGGCTGGAAAATGATGGCGAGCAAAATTTTACGACTTACCAAATTGCCGACGACCCGGTCCAGTTGGCGACGGTTGGTTGCGATGATCTCAACGGAGATGGAAAACCTGAAATTGTGACGGGCGCTTTTCACTTTCGCCGACCGTTTAACCGATTCGGTAGCGTCGATATTTTTGCCATCGAATCTGGAGTCGAGCAATGAATCGACTCAATCAAGTTTTGTTGATCGCCGTCATCGCACTGGCATGTTTTGGTGGCTATCGTTGGCTGCAACAGAATGGAATCACTCAAGCTCCAGTTCCAGGGTTTTCTGTCGTGGACCCGGTAACTGCCGCCGATCTCACACGGATTGCAGAAGAGTGCAAGACTGCGAAGCAATGGCACGAGTTGGCAAATGTCTACATGTCAGCCGGGTATTTCGCGGAGGCGGACGCTTGTTATCGTCAAGCCACCAAAATGGATCCCGAGTTTGGTGACGCGATTTACGATCACGCTTTCTGCCTGTCACGGTTTGGAAAAACGGAGCCGGCAAACGAAAAATTTGAGCAAGTCATCTCGCTTAAACATCCAAAATCCGCCAACGCATACTTCTTCATGGGCCGAAATCACTTGCGTGATGAGAATCCCGATCAAGCGGCAGCAGCATTTCGCAAAGCTTCAAAGCTTCCCATGGCCAAGTTCGAATTGGCGCGGCTGCTATTTCGAAAATCAGAATTCGATGAAGCGGAGGAACTTCTGGCTGACGTTTTGGAAAAGCAACCGACTGCCTCGCGAGCCAAACTGTTGCTTTCTAACATCGCTGCCGCCAAAGAAAATCAACCGAGGGCAACAAGCTTTAGCTCAGAGGGTTCTGATCGAACCGACCGAATCCCAACGCCTTTTGTCGATGAGAAAATCCGACTGGGCAAAGCGACTCAGTCCTACGGCGTCGATCAACAGACGGCGGACTTGTTCAAGCTGATGGGCGAAAGCCGGTTTGACGAAGCCAAGCCAGGATTGGAGAAGCTTCAGTCGATTCAGTGGACGACGCAAGTTCAAGATGCGCTGATCCGTGTCGCGACAGCCAAGCGTGATTTCAAAGAGGCTGAGCGGTTGATCGAGGAAGAAGTTGCACGCTCAGGCCCCACGACGATTTGGTTGGGGACGCTTGGTAACACGCGCGAGGAATTGGGAGATATCGAGGGAGCGGTTGAGGCTTGGAAGCAGGGAGCCGAAGTCCGCAATGACAAGACGCTGCCCAAATGCCTTTCGAAACTTGGTCAGTACTACGAAAAAAAAGGTGACCTCGAAAAGGCGAATGAGTATCAAGTCCTTTTGTTTCTTGAACTCGCTCGTCAAGCGATCACGCAAGACCAAATTGATCAAGCGCTCGAATACGTACAGCGCGCTGAGAAGGTCGCACCGACCCTGGCCAAGGTCCAATACATGCTTGGAAAAGTCTATCGCAAGCGGGCAGAGAACGAGAAGTCTGCCGCCGCCTATCGTAAGTGTCTTGAGTTGGATCCCACATTCGGCCGCGCGATTGTTGAGCTACAACTGGTTGAATAAGTGAGCCGATGGCCGTAAGGCCACGGGCTTTCGTAACATAACGCATCGAGTAGAAGCCACGGGCTTTCGAAGCTGAACGCCACGGGCCATCAAAACTTTTGTCTGATTCGAATGTCTCGTTCGAATAGCCCGGCCGCTTACGCGTCACGGCTCACGTGTTCTTGGTTGCTTGGCTTGGCCGCTTACGCGCCACTTGGTTGCTTGGCCCGGCCGCATACGTGTCGCGGCTCACTTGTTTGGTTCCAAGTCTGAACGCTTGTGTGTCACGGGTTTCAGGTTCGAAGGACCCGCCGCTTGCATGCATTAACGCTAACTTTACAGCTTGTTTAAGTGGCTTTTAGTTTTGAGAGTCATTTTTTGGGCCCGCTTTCGATTTGGAAAATCGAGCGACATTGTCGCTCAGCTCTCCGAGCTGTAAGCGTGCCAAACTGTGACGCGTACTAAACCGTTTGCAGCTTGAAGATATAAAGTAAGTAAGTGCCATTAGGCTTGTGCGTCACACGATCTGGTTTGACCGATATGGATCCAAGCCCGGCCGCTTACGCGTCGCGGCTCACGGGTTTTGGTTGCTTGGCCCGGCCGCTTACGCGTCGCGGCTCACAAGTTCTTGGTTTCCGTTTTCGTTTTACTTGATATCGCCCGATCGGAAACGATCCAGCGTTTTCCCTAGCGAGAACTCCTGAGACTGCCAGCCAGATTTTTGTTCAACTTGCTTAGTTGTTTCGCCTAACGTTGATTCACCCAATTTTGATTCGTCCAACGTTGTTTCGTCCAACGTTGATTCACCCAACGTTGTTTCGTCCAACGTTGATTCGCCCAATGGTGGGATTGGTCGAAACAACGTTCTTATAATTTTGGATGCTTCGCGATTGGTTTTCGGCTCAACGTTCGTGATTCGCGAGACCTGCCCGACGCCTTGATCTTGCTCATTGAATCGGTCTGCAATTCGATTGGCGGCAAGAGCGACTTTGTTAGATGAATCTGAAGAAGCAGAAGCGACTGGTTTCGAAGTTTTCGATTGAAGATTCGAACCAACCGAAGCAGTGACTTTCGCCATCGATTTAATCGCATCTTCAACGTTTGCGGTTACTTTCGCGTCTGGTTCCACGATCGACTTCGACATCGAATCGGAAGATCGGTTTGCCGACCATGACTTCCTAACGGCAGAACTTTCCCGAGCTGTTACGGGAGAGTACAAACGGTTTGGTGACTTGCTGTTTGAAGACGGTCGAGCATCAGACGTTCGCAATCCGCTGGCCCGTCGACGCATTCCAGTTTCCGGCTCGTTGAGACTTGGAGCGGCGGGAATGATCACGCCTTCGATCTCAGGTTTTTCAGCCGGTTCGATCGTCGAATTGGAATCAGCGTCTGACTCATAAGGTAGAGGCTCAGCAGAACTATCCTGTGCCGACGATTCGGTCTCTGAGTAGCTCGATTCGTCTTCTGGATAGTAGTTCGTCACTGCCTGACAGAATTGGCAATCAAGTTCGATGCCCAAAGTGGCTGCGGCCTGAAGGCCAATTGAGTTGTCAATTTCACCTGGATCAACCCAATTATTTAATGGGTCCAGTTGCATCGTCCCCATGTCAAAATCAAGGTTTCGACGCAGGACTTCAAATTGCACCCAAGAGCTCAGGAAGTTGTTTTGCGATCCATTCAAACCGATGATCGCATTGGTAAGGTCAAGGGCGGTCGTTGAACCAAGACGGCCTCCGCCTGCACCAGCATTAGGGCCAACAGGCTCTTCAAGTCTGAAACGGTTAATTTCAACTTGCTCAATATCGACCTGGACCGTTCGACGATTCAACTCAAACAAAATCTTGTTGCGATCCAGGTTTCTTACGATGTCACGCAAGTTTTGTTTGACGTTATCTTCAAATTGATAGAACTGTCGTCGGCTTTGTTGATAACTGATGAGTGCCGCGCGATAGTTGTTGCGTTCGGCCAATCGAGTAATCGGTGCGTCGAATCGAAGACCTGCTCGGAGCTGGCCTGTTTCGTATCGAATCTTGAAAGGGTTGTCGCCGTTGTTTCCGATGTCTCCTTCGAATACGAGATCGACTTGGGCTTCAAGTTGATCCGCCACAAATTCGATGTTACGCCAATTGTCGACATGACTTGCTCGGGCGTTCATCCAATCTCGCCGCATACAGCGAGCAATTTCGATCGCTTGCTCTGAACTGATGGAGACATCCGTAATTTCAATCGAATTCGAACGAGCAATCGCTTGGATCAATGAAATTTCCAGCGTCAGGTTGTTAAGTTCCGAAAGTTGACCCGGAATTTTTTCCTGAAACTCAGTTCTGATGTACTGGTAAAGAGCCACCTTGTCCAGTTCTTCTTCCGTTTCAGAAAACGCGTCGATTTTCGATTTAATATCGGAGACTTCGTCCTTGATACGCGCGGCGCGGCTGAGGACTGAATCTTTGTTTTCCAAATCTGTCAGGCGAGTCCTTAATTCTTCCGCAGTTTGAATTGAATCGGGAGAAAGGAGTTCTTCTTGAATACTGGAACCGATTCGATTGGAGTCGATTGCTTGCTTCAGTTTCGCCAAATACTCAACTCGGTTTTCTCGGGCCGATTTCAGTTTGTTGAGATCTTGCTCAAGTTCTTTTTCGTCTTCCTCCAAGATTGCAGTCAAAGTTTTTTCAGCACGATCAAGATAGCGAGAAAAATCTCCTACCAATTGGCCGACATTGCTGGGCCATTTGAATTTTCCGGATTCAATGTCTTCAATGCTCGTCAAGTCATCAAACAGGTTGTCGACGCGGTTAAGCGCTGTTCCAGTCTCTTCACGCAACTTGCTAATTTCAATCAGACGTTCATTAACGTTGTTGCTGATTAGGTTAAATTGATCAAGAAATTCATCTTCGATCACCACGTCCAGATCCGGGGGAAGGCCCAGTTGAATCTTGTAGCGGTCGAGCGCCGTTTGGTAACCAACCTTTAGTTGGAGCAAGCTACTTTGCTGACTAAGAACACTACTTTCAAATCGTTTTAGCTGATTCGCATCCAAACGTTGTCGAACAAAGAACTCTTTGAAAAGTGCCAAGACGGATTCCAACTGTCGCACGTTAAATTCTTGGTTTCGAATTTGCTGCTTGGTCTCTAACAACCCTAAGAATCCACCTGGATTAGACGAAGCAAATCCGGGCGATCCTAGAAAGTTCCCACCTCGGTTGGGGCCCGCGCCGGCATTTCGCCCAATCGCGACCTCTAGATAAAACCCGCGCCGGAAGCGTTCCATCTGCCGGACGTTGGCGAGAAGCGTACGCTCGGCTTGCGTGAGTGATTCCAAAATTCGTTCACGTCCCGCGCCACGCAAGAGTGGTTGGATCAATGAGAAATCAATCAGCGATGTGGCCGATTGGGTGTTGGCACCTGCAAAGTTAAACAGAATCGTGTTCGCCAATCCAACCGCGAAGTTGGATCCCGTGATGCCAAGCTTCTCAATGTTCAAGCCACCGCCGTTAGCGCCAATTTGACTTTGAAGCGTTGAACTAGATCGGCCAGAGCCATTTCGCAAACGGCCCTGCGTCGTGAAGAATGTGTTGTAACCGGTGAACAATTGCGAATCGAATCCGAACCGTTCAAGACTGACATCGAGAGCGGACAAGTAAAGCGTTTCGCGCTGTTGCTGAAGATCGGGAGAGTGGATTAGTGCCAACTGGTAAGCCCGATCAAGCGTTAGGACGACTTGCCCTTTTTCGTTCATCGGCAAGAACTGTCGCCACTCCGGGCTCTCGATAAATTCAGTATCGCCATTGGCATGCCAATGCGGATAACCCTCTTTGCCGTCAACCCGATGCATGAATTGGTGAGAACTTGCGTCGTCTGGTGGAATCGGCGGATGGTCCGACGAAAACGGATCGAACATTCGAGACTGAGGATCGATGTCGATCGTGCCTTTCGCAGAATCCCAACGCGGATCCACAGATTTCTCTCGGATTAGACGTTGGGCTTCGGCGTCGGCCTGGCGCCGGTAGTAGCCTCGGTGACAACCTATGACAGCGCAAAGGTTGAACAAAACGACTACTAAAAGTAGCCGGTTGATTTGGGTCTTAAACACCAAAATCTCCTGGGTACAGCTTATCGGCCAGTCGGGAATCCGGACGAGTCGCGGGATTTTTGGAGTAAACCGCGAGAAAATGGACCAATTACGGGTTGGTCCGAATCTATCGATTCACCGGTATGTATGGAGAATCGGGAATAAACCCTTTGAGACTTGAGCATTTGTTCGGTTAGTGCCGGTCAACCCCGACCAATCGACGAAACCGAAGGGAAGAGCCGTAAACCGACGATAGCAAAACTTGACGGGCTATTTTGCCTAATTTATTATCAATTTGGGGCTTTTCCGCGCTTCTTAATAGCGCTGTTTGTTGGACTGCATCTATGATTAAGTCAGAGAAACTCTTTCTCTAATTTGCCAAGATTGTTGTCTGGCTAACCCACGCGGCATCGCTTGATTTGCCGTCGACTAAATATTTAATGACGACTCAACCGTAGACTGGTTTAAGTAAATGGGCATAGAAGATTCTTTGAGCGCAACATCTTTCGTCGCAGCCATGGATATGATGTCAGCCGGAATCGTTGGCCTCGCCTTTATTCTGCTGATCGTTTTTTGTGTGCTGGCAGCCAAGACTTGGCACTGGGTCAATATTGTATTTGTGATCCTGACATTTCTTTCTGGGCTGGGCGCGATTTGGGGACTGACTCAGGTCTATTCCAAGCGAACAGATGCGGTCAAGAAATACGATGATGCTATCGAAAAGTTAGAGCGAGCGGAAAAAGACGCGGACCTAAAAATTCTCGGCGATCCGACTTCAGTAGGCTACGATCCAGGAACGTTACGCTACATCGATGGCGTACTGGCAAGAGAGATGGCTGGACGGGGCAGGGTTTGGTCTCGTGGAAAGGTTTCAGCCGGGGAGCAGTTCCAACGCGTCTTTACTTTCGCCACACCTCGACCAGACGATTATGCTCCGCTTGAGGACACCGTGTTGTTCGCTTTCCTTGAACTGCCTGCTGCAGGACAATTACACCCGACTGGATTTATCGGTTCGGTTCGTGTCGTTGAAGAGACGCCTCAAACGGTAACGGTTCAGCCAGTCGCGATTGCGGATGTCCAGCAGTATGGCAAGCCTGATGCTGCGGCGACTTGGTCGCTGTTTGAGAAAATGCCGTTAGATCGACGTGGAACATTCAAACGTGCAATAATCGCGTTGGCTGCGATGCCCAACGCGCAACCGGAACTTGTTTCTTTTGCTAGTCAGTTGCAAGACAAATCAGCCGAGTTGAACATTTCACAATTTCGCAACATTCTTAAGGTCCAATTTTTGCGTCCCGAAATTGTTGGACTTGCCCCGGATTCAATTGAGTATGAGCAGTTGATCGACCGCTATGCGTTTGACGAATTGTCGCTTGGTGCGATTAACGGCTGGATCGAAAGCTCACAAGGTCGCAAAGGCGGACGGTTCGAGCCAGGTCCCGATGAAATTTTCGTAAAGTACGAATTCAACGAGCCATCAAAGAAGGCTTATCAAGTTGATTCAAATGGTGCCATTGAAACCGATGGTCAGTTCAATCAGCTGGGGCACGCCATCGATCCAGCCCTTCAGGCCGGTGGCGAGATTAGGTTTGCCAAAGGAGACACCGTTCTCGTCGATAAAAATTCAGCGGACGGATATCAGCGTGGTGAGCAGAAAATTGTTCCCTTCAGCGAAGGCGAAAATGTCAAAAAGGCTGATGAAATCTACATCCGGCAAGTCCGTGATTACCCGTTTGAGTTTGTTAACGTCACGATTCGTGGTTCACAGCTTGATGGCGAAATCGCTCGTTTCCAGAAAAACAACACTGTCCAACAGGCCGTACTGGACGACGCCAATGCTCAGCTAAATGAACGATTGAGCCTGACTGCTGATCTGGAAGCGGACAAGACCGGACTCTCGAATGACTTCGACAGGATCAACGAAGTTGCGGAAGCCAAGGAGCAGAAGGTAAGTCAGCTTCGCCAACAGATTACCTCTTTGACGGCCAAGATTGACGCGATTTATACGCAGATCCGAGAACTGTCTGTAACACTCTCTCGGCAAGCTTTCGCTGGCCGATAGTTCGAATTTTGTGATGTTGTAAAATTCCTGCGTCCTTCCCAACTCGTGGATCTTCAACAGATCTCCGAGTCATCTTTTTTGAAGGATTCAGTATTAGTGTTTGATTAGAGACGATTAGCGTTCTTGGAGGTTCCGCAGGCACGGAATCGCTCACGCTCGTTTGCCGCGATTGGCATAGCCGAGTACCTATCTCACGCGTATCATTTAGATGCGTCAAACCGGGCGCGAAACTTCTTTGTTTTTTGGCGTTGGTTCGAGATGGGTTTCGAGGATAGGGATTACAACCGAGACGAAGTAGCGACTCGCAGTGGACTTCCTGGCTTTCAGTTCAGCAGCCAGTCAGTCATTCTTAGTTTGATCGTGATCAACGTCGTGGTCTTTCTTCTGGATTCGTTCACAGCCGAGATCAAATACGCTGACGGAAGCACGGACGGCACGCATTGGCTCAGCCGGATGATGGCGATCGATCAGTCCAAGTTCTGGCAAGTCTGGACTTTTTTGACACATGGATTCGCCCACGCATCGCTCACAACCAAAGTCGGCATCTGGCACATTGCTGGCAACATGATCACGCTTTGGTTTCTTGGACGTCCGGTCGAACAAAGAATGGGTCGGGTTGAGTTCCTCAAGTTTTATCTAGCTGCGATTGTTGTCGCTGGATTTGGTTGGGCGATCGTTTACGCGATTTTTCATTCTGGCGGTAACGCGTTTATCGTTGGTGCTTCGGGCGCGGTTTCGGCGGTCGTGGTCGTTTTCGTCTTCATGTATCCCAAAGAGACAGTTTACTTGATGGGCGTTTTGCCAATTCCGGCTTGGGCGCTGGGTGTTTTACTCTTGGTTTCGAATCTGTTTCACGCGTTTGATCCGGCCAGCCACATCGCTTGGGAAGCTCACTTGTTTGGCGCCTTGTTTGGATTGGCGTATTACAAACTGGGTTGGAAGCTTGAGCGATTTCAATTTGGTTGGTTGTCCAGCATGTTTAAACCTCGTTCGAAACTTCGCGTTCACAATCCCGACGCAGGAAACGAAAAACTGCAAGAACAAGCTGATCAAATTCTGGCAAAAATTAGTGCCCAAGGCCAAGACAGTCTGACTTCTAAAGAACGTCGGATCATGAAAAAGTACAGTCAGAGCTTGCGCAAGAATCGCGATTAAGCGGAATTTGAAAAAGTGCTTTGTCACGTTGAAGATGGTTGGGCTGAGTCAAAAAGAAAATATGTCATTCGGTTTACTCGTCGATTGGCACTTGCTTGATTGAGGTCCCAGCCCGGTGTCCTCCACCATCTTCTCGACGCCGAACTCGCGCATCAGCTCCATGGTGTTCTTGTCGAAGAAGCGCGATCGGGGGTGCGTGTTGAGCTCGCTGCGGCGTTCGACTTGCTTGATTTGAACTTGCTTGATTTGAACTTGCTTGATTTGAACTTGCTTGACTTGAACTTGCTTGACTTGAACTTGCTTGACTTGAACTTGCTTGATTTGAACTTACTTGATTTGAACTTGCTTTAGACAAATCCTGAAAGGATTGCAGCAATTAGCCGGTGGTTGAGCGATAGCGACACCACCGGACCATGTGCCACCAAACCCACCGACCCTGAAAGGGTCGAAGCGACCATCTTAGCTGCGACCCTTTCAGAATCGGTAAGGTGACTGATTTTGAACCGGAGGTTTTCGCTAACGCTCGACCGGCTAATAGCTGAAACCCCGTTGGGGTAATTGAAAAAAGTAAGCGCAGGGCTCCACATATCGACAATCAAACCAGCGTAGGCGTCGCGCGCCAGATCCTCCGGCCTGTGACCACCTGATCCAGGCACGGGCCGGTAGGAGAAGCAAACCCAGGCCGGCGTATCCCGCTCACAGTTTAATGACACGATTCTTCTCTGAAAAATGATCAATCGCTTGCCGCTGATTCTCTATTTTGGGTAACATGTTTGAAGTGACGTTGAACTACTTCACCTCGATAATTCTGGAGCGTACGCACTGTCCATGTCTGTCACTACGTCGCCGCGAAAAAATACCCTGCTCCGTATTGTTGCCGTCACTCTTTTCCTTTTGACGGCAACCGTGAATGCTCAGGACAAAGTGCGTTCCGATCCTGCTTCGTCGAATCAAAAACAGAATCTATTAGCCAACGGTGGGTTTCTACCTCGATCAATCGAAAAGGGAAAGCCAGTTGGTTGGACGCAGTCGATTTGGGGTGGCGATCCGGTTTTTCAACTTGATCGAAAGAACGGACACGACAAAAAAGTCTGTGTAAAAATTTCTTCAACCGACGGAGCAAACGCAAGTTGGAGTTCGCGGATCAAAGTCCGTCCCAACTCGGTGTATCGACTGTCGGCTTGGGTCAAAACGGAGAATGTCGACGCCGGTGATGGGCGGGGTGTCCTGGTTAACCTGCACGAACTTCAAGCGGATGGTCGAACCAAAGGACTCGACGGTACCAACGATTGGACAAGGCTTTCAGTCGAAGCCAATTCTGGAAACCATGGCAACTTGCTCGTGAATTTGACTTTTGGCGGTTGGGGGAATGCAACCGGGACGGCTTGGTTTGACGATGTCGAATTGATCGAGATCTCGTCACCCGATTCGTTTCCACCAATGGACGAAAAAGAGGCAATTGCTTTTTACACTGACCAAGTCAAACCGATTCTTGCTGAAAGTTGCTTTGAGTGTCACGCCAATGATCCTGAAGACCTCGGCGGCTCGCTGGCGCTGACTTCGCGTGCGTCGATCCTCCGCGGTGGCGATACGGGCCCGGCTGTCGATGCAAACTCGCCCGCAGAAAGTCTGTTGCTCAAGGTCATCAACTATGACATTTATGAAATGCCACCCGAAGGGAAACTTGCTGACGAAAAGATAGAGGTCCTCAAGCATTGGGTTGAATTGGGCATGCCTTTTCCACCTGGCGAAGAAAAGGATCTAACTGCGGAATCGCATTCGAGCGTTCCAGCCGTCAACGCAGAAACGAAAAAGTGGTGGTCGTTTCAGCCGGTCGCTGATGTCGTGGTACCTGCAGTTCGAAATAAGGCTTGGCCGAAAAACGAGATTGATCATTTCGTGTTGGCCAACCTCGAGTCGGTCAGTCTGAAACCTGCGAGTCCTGCGACCAAACACGCCCTCGTTCGGCGTGCCTATTATGACTTGATTGGATTGCCGCCTTCGCCAGAACAGGTTCAGTCGTTTGTCGATGACACGAATCCCGATGCCTACAAAAACCTGATTGATGAGTTGCTCGACTCGCCTCACTACGGCGAAAAATGGGGGAGGCATTGGTTGGACCTGGTTCGCTACGCCGAGTCAAACAGTTTCGAACGTGATGGCACAAAGCCGTTTGTCTGGCGATACCGCGACTACGTGATTCGGTCATTCAACGACGACAAACCTTACGATCAATTCTTGCTTGAGCAGCTTGCTGGCGATGAAATTGAAAATCCAACGCCGGATTCAATCATTGCAACAGGCTATTATCGGCTGGGGCAGTGGGACGATGAGCCCGCCGATCCGTTGAAAGCAAAATATGACGACCTCGATGATATTGTCGCAACGACCAGCCAAACGATGCTCGGCTTGACGGTCAATTGCGCGCGTTGTCACGACCACAAAATCGACCCTATACCGCAGGCCGACTACTACAAGATGGTTTCTTTTTTCGAAAACATCCGACGCTACGGCGTGCGATCCGATGAGTCGGTTCATGACGCGTCAGTAAAAACGATCCTTGGTGACGCGAATGTGTCGGAAACAGAAGCCCACAAAAAGCGAGTTGCTGAAGTTGAAAAATCAATCAGCAAGATTGTCGAGTTGGCCAAGCCCGGATTCGAGTCGGTTGAGCATGAAGACTTTCAATACGAAATGAACAAGCTCGCGATCATGAAGAAGCGAGTTGGCGAACAGATTACGCAGGCACAATTCAATTCGTTTCGTGATCTTCTCAAGAAAAGCCAGAACCTCATCGAGAATCCTCCAGGCTCGATGAAAGTGTTAGCGGTCAAAGAAGAAAATGATCAAGCACCAAAGAGCTTCATTCGAATTCGTGGCAACCCCCACGTCAAAGGAGCAGAAGTCGAACC
>CAYMFZ010000030.1:19555-20636 GCA_964389585.1 uncultured Pirellulaceae bacterium
CCAGGATTCATTTCGGTTTTGTCTCCGCCTGAAGCTACGATCAAGAAGTCAGCATCCAAGGAATCAACCGGCCGACGGCTTGCGTTTGCGAATTGGGTCATCGACGCCAACAACCCGATGACGGCGCGCGTAATGGCGAATCGGCTTTGGCAATATCACTTTGGGCGTGGCATCGTTCGAACGACCAGCGATTTCGGTTTTCAAGGAATGAAGCCGACGCACCCCAAGTTGTTGGATTGGCTGGCTGGCGAATTTGTCGATCAGAAATGGAGCATGAAGCAGATGCACCGGCTGATCATGAACTCAAGTGCTTATCAGATGTCGAGCAACTACAGCCCGGAAGGATTTGAGAAAGATCCAGCCAACGATCGGTTTTGGCGTTTCAATCTTCGGCGATTAACGGCAGAAGAAATTCGTGATTCGATTCTCGCCGTCACGGGAAAGCTTAACAAAGAAAAAATGTTTGGACCAAGCATCTTCCCGATCATGCCGCCAGAGGTTCTTGCCGGTCAATCTCGACCTGGAAAGGGTTGGGGCAAGTCAAGCGATGAAGATCGACGTCGACGCAGTATTTACATTCACGTTAAGCGCTCGTTGGGCTTGCCGATTTTGACTACCAATGACGCAGCCGATACCGATACCACATGCCCCGTCCGGTTCATTACGACTCAACCAACGCAAGCGTTGGGGATGATGAACAGCGAGTTTACGAATGGCCAAGCGAAAACGTTCGCCGCTGAGATTCGAAAATTGATTCCAACAGATCGTGACGAACAAGTCAGAACAGTTTTGCAGCGGGTGACTCAACGGGATCCGACGAAACAAGAGATTGAACAAGGAAGTGAGCTGATTCAATCGTGGATTGATCATGAGAACGCGACCGCTAGTCAGGCGCTAGAGTATTTCTGTTTGATGGCTTTGAATCTGAATGAATTTGCTTATGTGGATTAAAGTTGGTGGCGGTTTGAGTAGGGCTTTGAAGGTGGATTGGTTCGAACGTGGATTGCTTTGGCGGATTGCTTTTAAGGTTGCTTCGGAGGTGTGATGTTTGGAGAGTTGGTTGTTGAGGAGGCTTAGTTGG
>CAYMFZ010000031.1:0-18746 GCA_964389585.1 uncultured Pirellulaceae bacterium
GTCGAGAACAGTTAATTCTAAAATCGCGACACCTGATGGGCATGGAAAAAGATCTTGCCATCTGCGTCGATGAGGCCGCTCACCATTAGGGCGTTCCAATGATTCGAAAATTGCGACGCCTCTTCATTGCCATCACCTCGTTTCACTTCATCCACGAACGGATTATTAAGCCATGGGAACCGTTTTCGAGTCCATTGACGAATCCATGACGAGTTGGATTGCGAAACAGAAAATGTTCTTCGTCGCCACAGCGCCACTCGCTGGCGATGGATTGATCAACTGCTCACCCAAAGGCCTCGACACGTTTCGCGTACTGGATCCGTTAACGGTTGCTTATCTCGATTTCACCGGAAGTGGAATTGAGACGGTCGCGCACATCCAAGAAAACGAACGAATCGTGATCATGTTTTGTGCGTTTGATGGCGCACCAAATATTGTTCGGTTGCATGGCAAGGGCAAGTTCTACGATCTTGAATCGCCTCGATTCGCTGAGCTCCAGTCAGAATTCGATTCACACGTTGGCGTCCGAGGCGTGATTGAAGTTTCAGTGACACGGATTGCCGATTCTTGCGGTTGGGGAGTTCCCAAATATGAATTCGTAGAAGAGCGCGAAGCCCTGACGAACTATGCAACCAAACAGGGAGTAGAAGGCCTGACGGAATATCGAAAGAAAAAGAACTTCAAGAGCCTTGATGGGTTGCCCGGCTTCCAAAATGACCAATGACCAATGAGCCATTGGCACAACTTTCGCCAACTGGCTTCGGCCTGTCAATCTTTTTCGCCCAAGCCAACCATCTCGAGCAGTTTGAGCGCGTTGGTGGTTTCTGCGATCCCGGAACGCATGGCGTAATCGAAGGTCATTACTTTTTTGCCATCGACTTCATGAAACTGTTCGGCAAAGTGCACGGTCTGACAGGCTTTCGCCAACTCGTCCGTGGTTGCCAAATCCAAATCGTGAGTAGAGATCGCGCCAATCGCACTTTCGTCAATCAGCTTTCTAACCACGCGACTAACGGCAATTTGTCTTTCACGCGAATTGGTACCCTGCAGAATTTCGTCTAGCAAAAACAACATCCGCTTAGGATTTTCACCCTTCGTTGCATCGCCATCATGTTGTTTTGCTGTGTCGACAATTGCCTTGAGTCGTTTCAACTCGGCCATAAAGAACGAAACGCCATCGGCTAACGAGTCTGCAATTCGCATACTTGTTTCGATGTGCATCGGGGGCAGCGAAAGTTTTTCCGCACAAACAACGCTTCCCATTTGTGCGAGTACGATGTTGACTCCGACGCTCCTCAATAGCGTACTTTTGCCAGACATATTCGAACCGGTCACAAGCAAGACCGTTCCCGGCGGTCCAATTTGAACGTCGTTGGGAACGCGACTTTCGTTAAGCAACGGATGACCGACTTGGGTTCCTGCAATCAACGCCGAATCATTAGATTGAGAAAATTCTACGGTTGGAAAAATCCAATCGGGTTGATCACCGGCAAGTTTCGCCATCGCTGCGATGGCTTCCCATTCGCCAAGGTCGGCAAACCAAGCTCGGGCACGCATTCCATTTTTTTGTTTCCAATTTTCCATCAAACTCAACACATGAGCGTCCCAGAAAAACAGAAATTCAAGAATGATGTAAGGAATAAAGCCCATTCCGTTTCGCATGTTGGCAAGCCAAGTAATCAAGCCAAGCCTTTGCACGTTCGACTGGGCTCCGTCTCCCGTTCGCTTCAATCGTATTTGCAGTTTCTGAAGCTTGCTCGATTTCGCTGGGAACTCGGAAGTCATGTCGAAAAGCGTCACGTAGTGGGACGCTTGGTCGGTACGCGATGCGACCTGGTTGAACACATCATGGATCGGCCCGGCGTAGATTATTGAAAGCACAAAATTGATCACGCAAACGGCTACGATCGTGATCGCAGCTACGGCCAAAGGGAGGAATCCACAAACGAACAAGATGATGGTTAGAACCGAAACGACAGATACCAAACGAGTAAGCCAAAGCACCCACTCTCGGCCATTGAACCAGTTCGGGCTTTCACACCAATCAACAAAACGACTGGGGCCCGACTGACTTGCACCGAGGTATTCGCAAAGCAATCGAAACTTAAGTCTCCATTCGAATTCAGGCTTTAATTCAGTGACCGCTTCCTGGCGTTGCTTGATTTCGTCAGGGTTCGCTCCTTCAATGATCCACTGCCGCAGAGTCTCAGTTCCCAATGGCGTTCGAGTCACTCCCAGCAGCTTGTAAACTGAACTCGCGCCAAGCAGATCAAGATCGGTTGAGACTGGAACAAAAGCGGCAGGAACTTCAACGGGTGGAACCGTAATTTCGGTCCAATCGCGATTACAACGTGCGATCGACTCACGGTGCATATTGGCAAGAATTTTTGAGCGATGAAGAACCGTCTGCATCCCTTCATGGATGATCGCGACGACGATGAAGCTAACGAGCAACAGTGCGGCAATAATCCACCAAACCAATGCCATCCCAGAAACGTTAGCGAAACCCATCAGCAGCGTCGCCAAGAATCCCAAGAAGAGACCGCCTCGCAAATATCCGACGCTGCTCCAACGACTGGAGACTCGCGCCGAGATGGCTTGTTCAGCCACCAGTTGTTCGCGGTAGTATTCGAGGACTTGCTCGATCGATGTGGGCGGCTTCATGCTGGACTTACGGTAGCGTTTTGTTTTTGATTTCGCGAAACAGGATTTTGCAAACGATCTCACAAAATCGGCGAACCAAAAATGTACGCCACGGCTTAATAACCAGCAAGTTCAGTCGAACGCTTGACTCGCTTAATCGCGATCATAAATGCGGCCGTTCGCAAGCTAACATTGTGTTCGTTGGCAAGTTGCCAGACGTCTTCGAAACCCGCAGAGAGAATTGCGTCCAGTTGTTGACGAACTCGATTTAAGTCCCAACTGTAATATTGCCGGTTTTGAACCCATTCAAAATAGCTGACCGTAACACCGCCTGCATTGGCGAGAATATCAGGCAACACAGCTACGCCACGCTCAAACAAGGCCTCGTCCGCGTCAGCATCGATCGGACCGTTGGCACCCTCGACAATGTACTTGGCTTTAATCTTGTCAACATTCTCCATCGTGATCACGCTGCCCAACGCGGCGGGAACCAACAGATCGCATTCCAATTCGAGAAGCTCTTCATTGGTAATCACTTGGGCCTTATCGAACCCTTTGAGCGTTCGATTCTCAATCATGTAATGAAGTGCCGCAGGAATATCCAACCCGTCAGGATTGTAATAGCCACCGCTAACGTCACTGATGCCGACGATCGTAAACTCTGATTCGTGCATGAATTTTGCGGCATGAGAGCCAACGTTGCCAAATCCTTGGATCACAACTTTGGTGTCGACGGGTCTACGCCCAAGACGCTTAAGCATTTTAAAGGACAAGATTCCAACGCCGCGGCCCGTCGCCTCTTCGCGGCCCATCGCACCATAGTCTTCGACCGGCTTTCCAGTGATGCATGCCGGATTGAAGCCATGGTACTTTTCCCACTGGTTTCGAATCCAAGCCATCGTTTCGGCATCGGTTCCCATATCGGGCGCAGGAATATCTCTATCCGGACCGATGATGTCGTGAATTTGATCGGTGAACTTGCGCGTGATCCGCTCTTTTTCTTTGCGACTGAGACTTCGAGGCGCGACGCAAATCCCACCTTTGGCTCCTCCGTAAGGAATATTCACGACGGCAGTTTTCCAAGTCATCAACGACGCCAGCGCGCGAACTTCATCGAGATCGACTTCTGGGTGATATCGCAATCCACCCTTCATGGGTCCACGTGCGTTGTTATGTTGAACCCGGTAGCCAACCAAAGTCTCGATCCGTCCGTCGTCCATCTCGACAGGGACTTCGACCGTGATCTCACGCTTTGGCATTTTCAAAAGCCTTCGCGTGCTATCTACCAACTCGAGCGCATCAGCCGCTCGATCAAAATAGTGAAGCACTGTCTCATATGCATTCATGTGTTTTTTGGACGCAACAGTCGAGTTCATTTCAAAGCTCAGCTATAGATTGGCAATTGGCGAGAAATTCGCAATCAAAAGATGAAGGACGTTAGTTCGGTGGCTCTCATTCTATTCGACCAGCGGGCCGACTCGAACCAAAGCGCCACTACGAATGGTTCGATATTTGACCTACAATATCGGATCGACACAGATCCACAATTGGGTGGATAAAAAACTTTGATTTCCATAAAACTTGCCACAAAGACGTTCAAGCTTGCGACGTAGTTAGTCTAATTCTCACAGGCCGATTGTGACCATCGACATCAACCAATTTTGGACTTTATTATCTGAGAGCCAATTGGTGAACGCGGCGCAAACGCAATCGCTGTTCACCAAATTCTCAGCGGACTCTTCTCTGCCCAGGCAGGCAGATTCCTTGGCAAAATGGCTTGTCGAACAAAAAGCGATCACGCCTTACCAAGCCTCCATCATTACCGCCGGGCATAGCGGCCCGTTTCGCTACGGCAACTACATTGTGGTTGAGCGTATTGAAAAAGGCCCTTTGGCGGGCGACTTCAAAGCCAAGCATTCCCAAACGGGCCATCCTGTTTTGCTTCGTTTTTTTGCCGGTAACGAAACCAAAGACCTTGAGGCTTGGAATTCTGTCGAAGCACTTGTTGAGCAGACTTCGCAAATTCAGCATCCCAATTTGACGGAGTGCTTTGATTCCGTCGTGCTTTCGAATCGCCGATTCGTGGTAACGCAGATTCCAGCAGGAACATCGCTGGCAGACAAACTACCTCCCAAAGGCCGTTTGCCCTGGAAGAAAGCCTGCGCGATCATGGCGCAGATCGCTAACGGATTGGAACAACTACACCAGGCTGGCGTCGTCCACAATGCGATATCGCCAAATTCGATTTGGATCAACAAAAATGGAATGGCCCAACTTCTTTTTTCACCCGCTCCCGATGTTAACAACGATTCGAGTGATTCAGAAAATGGATCCGGTTCGAACACCCCAACGTTGATTGGTTCCGATAATTTTGGTTCCAATAATTCTGGTTCCAATAATTCAGTCGCTCGTTCGCCTGACCTTTATTCGATTGGCTGTTCTCTTTACCGGATGATCTCGGGGCGCCGCGTAAACAAACAGGGGCAACGCGAAACAGACCTGATCCCAAACCTAAGCAAGTACGAGCTCCCTTCAGAACTGGAAAGCCTCTTAACAAATTTGCTTGCGGCTAACCCTTCCGACCGTCCGCAGTCGGCAGGCGAAATCGGGAATCTACTTGGTTTGATTTCAGGGAAAGCAGAAGAGATTTCCGCGTTGAAAGTCTCCAAATCGAAAACGCGAGGCGCTTTTCGACGCTCGTTATCTGAATTCATGCCAACCACAAACCTGGTGGCCAATGGACCGTCTATCGAAATTGAAGAAGAGTCGGAACCTGTGTCTCCCGAAGTCATCAAGTCACGTCAGGCCAAGATCAAGGCCGCGACTGAATCTGCTTCGAGACGAAAGCGTGGAAAATGGAAGATGCCAGTTGCAATCGCCGCAGGACTACTCGCGTTGTCTACGGTCGTCGGCCTGTTTGCGCTGTCTGCCAAAAACAAAGTCGTCAACAAACTTGAGCCTGACGAATCTGTTGTTAACCCGTTACCTATTGAAGAACCAGAGCAGCCTGTTGACGATGCACCGAACCGCGTCGAATTAGCGAAACTTCCACCAAGCGAGCGTCCAATCTTAATTCAAGAATTGCTTGACGATGACGACGAGTCGTTGTGGGAATCTCCAACCAACGGTCCGCCGATCGTGCTTTCACACTTGCCGTCGGCACCAAAAATTGTCGTTGCGATTCGGCCTGCTGAGTTGAGCAGTGATGAAGAGGGAGCCAGAGTTCTGGCTTCGCTTGGTCCCAATGTTTTTAAACGACTCAAGGCGCTGGAATCGCAAGTTGGTGTTCCTTTAGCGTTCATCGATCAGCTAATCATTTCGTTTCATACCAATGAAGATTTTGAGTACGAACCTTTTTATGTTGTTCAAACCAGTAAATCGTTTGACTCAGAAATGATTCAGCAAGCTTGGAATCGCCCCAGCAAACGAATGGTCGACGAACAATCTGTCTTTGATTCGGCAGACGGAAAATCGTCTTACTTGATTGTTTCGAATGAAAGTCAGTCTGACGAGTCGAACGAAGCTGACGACGCGACACTCAATCCGCCTTCGGCAACAGTCATTCATTTCGCGTTTGGGCCGAAGAAACTCATTGACGAAGTTGCCGCAAGTTTTGGTGCAACGATGCTTCCCAAGTCCCTTGCGAAACTTGCGCAATCGAGTGATCGCGATCGCCACTTGAACATTTTGTTTTTGCGTAACTCGCTGTTCAACGAAGAAGGCCAGAAGCTGATGGGCTTGGACAATCTGGCTCTCAATCGAGAACTCGGAATTATGATTCCTGATGAAGTGCGCGGCGGCTTACTGAGCCTTCATCTGGACGCCGGTTCGTATGTCGAATTAATGTTTGACAAAAACGTTGACCTTAAGGCGGCTGATTTGAAGTCGGCGATGGTTGAAGCGTTTCGCAACCGACGAGACGGGCTGATGAGTTTTGTTGCCAAGATTCCCGCGAGCGAATACTGGGACAATGTGCGAATTCGGTACGGCGGCATGCTTGCGGATTTCTACCGAAACATTCGTTGGGACGTTGAACATGGCGAAGTCATCGCGAACTGCTGGCTACCACCAATGGCAGCCCACAATTTGATCGCGGCATCGGAGCATGTGATTTCGTTTTCAAGCGGAACTTCATCATCGACGACGCCTGTTGCAACGGGACCTCAAAGCCTCGAAGAACTTTTGGCAGCCAAACGTGATTTGAATATCGCGAACCCACCTGACCTAAATGTCTTATTGGCCGACATTCAATCTGAAATAAGTGACGACTATCCCAAACTGCCGTTTGCTTTCAACATTCGTTTGATTGGTGGCGATTTGGAAAAAGAGGGCATTACGAAAAACCAACGGCCAAGCGAATTGGTCATCAATCAAAAATCGCTCGCCGAAATTTTGACTTCCATTATGACCTCTGCTAATCCTTCAAAAGACATCACAGGCCCCAGCGATCTGAATTGCAAATTGATTTGGGTCGTAGCTGACGATCCAGAAATCCCGGGTGAACAAGCCATATTGGTCACGACGCGAGCGGCCGCGGCCGAAAAGTCTTACAAAATCCCGCCAGCGTTCTCAGCGGAATAACCGGCAATTGCGCTGGTGGTTCTACGATTGCCCAAATTGTTCATGCCGAAGTTGTCATGTCGAACGACGACAAATCACGACGTAAACAGTAGAATAGAACCGGGGATTGAGACTCAGTCGGCGATGGCTTGTTGAATTACATTCAAAGCTCATCCGTCGGCGACGCAGGGGCGACCAACAAGCTTTTATGAGGTAACCGTGGAGCCATTTTCGATTGTTTGCAGGTCTTGTGCTGCCAAACTGAAAGTCACCAAACTTTCGGCGGTTGGCCAAGTCCTTGCTTGCCCCAAATGCGGCTCGATGGTTCGCGTTAAGCCACCTCAAGGTTGGGTCGCGCCCAAGCCCAAACGTCGTGATTCAGAGTCTCTATCGAATTCAAACATTTCTGCGAATGACAGCGACCCCAGTGCGTACGACCCGCTTGCCGATATTCCTCAAGGCGAAGTTTCCCAAGATCAAATACCCTTAGGCGGAAACTTTGAGGACCTCGATGACATCTTAAGTCAAACGCCGCCAAGTCCTTCGTCGACTAAACCTTCGCCTCAAAAAGCTAAACGCAAAAAAACTTCAACCAGTCGGCAAAGCAAAACTGACCAAGCTCAATCCGAACGACAGTCTTCACAATCGAAACATAGAACTCCGCGTCCAGTTCAATCGACTCCACCGATTACGAGTGAGATCTCGCGCCCAAAAGTGCGTCAGCGTCAGACAAATCCGATTCCGGGTGATGAGGCTCCGGTTCTGCCCAATGAAGATTGGACAAGTGATTCAACTCGGAAACGAAAAAGACTAGTGACAACCATAGTGGCCGTTGCGGGATCGCTAATGTTGCTGGTGGGAATCGCCGCAGCAGTTGTCATGAACTTACCAGTAACTGGCCCCGCGCCCGTTGCCAACACAGAGCCAAAGAAAGCTGAAGATCCACAAGAAGATCCATTTCCTGAGCCAAAAATCAATCCAAACTTCATCATCAAGAACGAAGAAGAAAAGGGACTCCTCGATGAGCAAGATCTAGCGGCCAACCAGCCGCCGATCGAAAGAAAAAATCCGTTCGAGTCGGCCCCGCCTCCAGTGGGACGCCAGCCAATGGCAGGCCAGGCGCCACCTGTTGGCGACGAACCAGCAATTGCTGGCAACGGACGTCCGAACAATCGAATTATTCCGAACGCTCCTGTGGTTAGAGAGCCTGCCCGAAATCATTCTAAACTTCAAGAAGTCAGCGCACCTGACATTGATGACGGCGTGATCCAAGGCGCAGATCAAGGAAACAAAAATGCTCCTGTTGCGCCGCCGAAACTTTTGCCGCAATCTCCGTTTGCCAAAGCTCAGGACGATGGCAACCCAGATCGCCCCCCAAACAATACTCCCTTCGATGTGACTCCAAAAACAAATCGCAAACCAACAGAAGTCGGACTGGTAGAGACTTTCGATTCAGATTTGGGCGAGCTATCTACGTTGCTGCGCGACTCTGGAACCTCGATCACCGACTTACGAGAGCTGACTGCATCGATTCAAACCCAACCTATCGCGGGTCTGCCAAAATACCTTGTCACCCGTCCAGAACCCAACAAACTTGATTCTGCCAAACAGATGGAAATACCCATCGGTGGACTGAAGTACGTTGCGGCGCCACTTTCGCAAATCGTTAAAGATCTTTCAGCGATCGGCGGGATTCCGATCTCTATCGATGCCGATTCAATTGTTGCCGCAGGTAAAGACCCCAATCCTCAGGTCACAACTATTCTTCAGGATACTACGCTAAACGGTGCGATCACTTCGTTAGTTTTGCCATTGAATTTATCGATTCAAATTGAAGCCGAAGGAGCCGTAGTTGGTTCGTTTCCCGATCCCGTTCCAACTCCGTTTGAGTTCGAAATTCCAGCGGGCGTGACGGGCGACGAAGCGAAGAACAACCTTCTTGAAACCGTTAAAGTCTTGGTCGAGCCTGGCTCTTGGGACCAACAAAATGCTTCAACTGTCATTGAAATCGCTGGTGACAAAATCACGGGAACTTCTCCTCCAGCAGCTCAACAACAAATCAAGCAACTCCTGCAGAAACTCAGCGCGTCATTTGTGCTAAGCGAAAATCCAGGCGATCTAAATGCACTAACCCAGACAACGACTCGTTGGAAATCTGCTGAACCTAACCTCGCATCGGATCCGGGATTGCAACACACGGTGCAGCGAGAGGTCAATGACTTCCTCCACCAAGTCTTGAATAATTCCGGAGTGACCGTACTAGTCAATTGGAAAAAAGTTTCTGAGGCGGGCTGGTCACCGCAAACGATCATTCCCGGAAACGTACAAGAGAAATCGGTCGAAGAAACAATTTCGTCAATCGCTCAAGCCATGAACCTTACTTTTCGTGCAGTCAACTCCAAGACCATCGTCCTTACAACGTTTGCCGATGCAGCGGAGACGGTCGACCTTGAAGTTTACCCAATCATGGACCTTGTTCCGAGCAAGCTTTCGCCTGAGATGCTTCGAGATCTCGTGATGGAGGCGATGGGTGCTCAACTTCAATCCCACCAACTTCGATACACTTATCAACCGGATTGTCATTGCTTGCTCGTCGCCGCACCGCAGCAACTTCAACGACAAATTGAGGGACTCATCGATCGGTTAAAAGTCGAACTTAAGGCCGGACGGAATCCGCAGCCCAATCAACAAGCCATGTCGCCTCCAACGATAAAGTAATCGCGCTTGATGTCTTCT
This sequence comes from uncultured Pirellulaceae bacterium, assembly GCA_964389585.1. Lineage (GTDB taxonomy): Bacteria > Planctomycetota > Planctomycetia > Pirellulales > Pirellulaceae > Mariniblastus. The sequence goes on from CAYMFZ010000031.1 coordinate 9,940, forward strand.
TTCTCCAATTCGTTACTAGGCTCTAGCGGAGATCTCTAACGGAGATCTCTAACGGAGATCTCTAACGGAGATCTCTAACGAAGATCTGGTTTCTCGATTCGCCTCGCTGCCTTGAATTCCTGACTTTGGCCCCAGAGATAAAACATTAGGCCAAGCAAAACCCCAACGCCGGTAGCTGAAACGACAGCGATTGAATTTTCAGGAAACGTCGAGTTCTGTGTGGCGGCTTGGGTTGTCAAAACGAGTCCGACTAAACTCACCGCCAAACCAAGGAGGTCACCCAAGATTTCTTTGATATTGAGGCTCATTTTAAACAGCAAAAAGAACTTCGTAAAAATGAGTTGGCCCGCGAAACTAACGACTCCGGCAACCATCAAAGCGAATGCGATCCAGTAAAAAGAAGGAATCGCCATGTATTCTGCCAAAGTGTAAATCGGCTCCAAAATCCCTGCCGAAACATCTTGCACAGCCTGCGTTTGATTCAATGACTCGCCCAACTCTTTAATTTTGTCAGTATTCTGAGTGGGAAGTGCTTCAGTTGGAACATCGCCTGATTCCTGAACCAGCGATACGCTGGTCACCCAAGCGGCTCCGACCAAGTTCGACAGAAAAATAACAATGCTCACGTTCTCTCCTTAGTTGTATTGGCTAGTCAATAAGCTGGTCTTCGTCGCGTGGGCTCGAATATTGGATAAATTCCCCAACCTTCATTCTTGCCTTTGTATTTCCACTACCGACGACAGAATTGACGGTTGGCAACTTGAATAAAGACCAGAGGAACTCTGAGCGACTTCGACGCAAGCCAGTAAATTGCTAAACAATAGAGTCCGAAGAACTCGAATCGATGCGAGGGAACTCGGTGGCATCGACCCCGTAGCTGTCAGCACTTAAAGAGTAGTGCTGATCAAACCAAGTTTCGATTTGGTCATCGCGTTGCTGGTCGTAATTTGGATTGGCGACAATCGTTTTGCCGCTCACGGTTTGCCGAATTTCTGTATCGTCCACCAAAATCTGGCCGGCCTTAATGACCATTCGCGGAAGCTCAAACATCGCTTGGTAGTCGGGATTCGGATCGTAAACGCAAATATCCGCGTCTGCCCCAATTCCTAGATGGCCTTTGTTTACAAGGCCCAAACATCGAGCCGGTCCTGCCCGCGTTATCACCGCGATTTCATTCAATGAATACTCTCGATCTAGGTCAGCCAAGGAAGAATGCTTGAGGACTCGCTTGTTGACTTTCGAAAGCATCTCCTCTCGAAACGCTCGATCCATTAAGAGCCGCACAATTTGCGGATAAGCCAAGAAACTCCCACCATTGGGATGGTCGGTACTCATAACAACCTGCCAAGGGTCATCCACCATCAAATACCATTCGAGCCCAATCGCCCACTGAAGCGCGTGGATGAAGTTTTTGTTCTTGTACTCGATGGGCGAAACGCCACAGCCCGATTCAAGTTCAGTATCCGCGGAATACCATTTCTCACCACTCACGTTCTGGAGAAAATGACCAAGCGGACCGTCACCCGTCATACTCGTCGTCTTGCCAAACATGACCTGACCAACATCGACCGTAACGTTCTTGTGCGCGTTAACGTATTCGGCAAGCGGCTGGACTTTCGAGCAAACCGAACTTGCATCAGCGTCTCCTCCGCCGTAGCTGTGAAACTGAATATGTGTGAGATGAGCTTTGAGCCCATCGACCGACTTCAGCGTTTCTAAAGTCGTCTCCCAGTTGCCCGGCATGCCAAGGTTGTTTGTGTGAATGTGAACCGGATGAGGCAAGCCTATGGAATTCGACGCCTTAGTTACCGATTGAATTATTTGCCGCGGCGTGACGCCGAATCCATCGACGACTTGGTCAAGATCTTTTGCGTTTCCATCCCGCGACTGCTTCCAAAGCTCAACACCGCCCGGGTTAACAAGCTTCGGGGCGTAGGCGCCAACTCGATTCATCAGCCAGCCAAGAAACGACTCCAACCCGACTTGATCCCCCTTGGCGACGCAGTCCATCACAAAGTGATTATTGCCAACCAAGGAAAAAAAGCCTGTATCGACATTGGGAATCTGATTGAATTCGTGATGCACATGACGAGCTGCCAACGGAGAAATCGCCGCGTCAAAACAAGTCGTATAGCCAAGTCCGGTGTATTTGTAGCCGGTGGTGAAAATACTGGGGACACTGGCCAAAGATCCGCTGTGCAACGCGCCGCTTGCGATTTCTTGACGCTGTTGAGCAAACGCCCGAGTTTGCTCTGGTTGCATTTTTCTCGCGGTGTTGACCTTAGGTCCGGCGATATGACAGTGCATATCAACCGCGCCAGCCATGACCACGCGACCAGCGACATCGATCGTTTTGACATTGGATTCATTCGAATCGGGTGCTGCTACGATCTTGCCGTCGCGAATCCAGATGTCTTTGGTTTCACCATCGACATGATTGGTTGGATCGTGAACCGTTCCGCCAGCAAGTTTCAGATACACCAGTTTGATTCCTAAATTGAGGCTTTCAACTCGCCATTAAACAAGCGTTTGCGGGCGATCCATCGCGCGCAAGCGACCGAGCATCACATGTATGTGCTTGATCCCAACCAGAGAACGAATTTGGTCGTCGAAGATACATTAGCGACAATGCCCGGTGCCTTACGGCCCACGGCTCACAATGGTTTGTCGCCTTCATTAAACAGAATTGATTAAACACTTCTCGTAAGACCGCCGTCGACACGAATGTTCTGCCCCATAATGTAGCTCGATGCATCAGAAACCAAAAACGCGATTGTCTCAGATAACTCCCGGACTTTTGCGTATCGTCCCGCTGGAATCCGCGCGACACGATCTTCTTTTTCGGGAAGGCTATCGATGAAACCAGGCAACACATTGTTCATCCGAATTCCATCCGCTGCATATTTTGTGCTGAACAATTTTGTGAATGAAGCTAGTGCGGCCCTGAAAACAGCCGACGTTGGAAAATCAGGATCAGGTTCGAAAGCGGCAAAAGTAGAAACGTTGACGATCGCCCCAGACTTTTGCTTTAGCAAAGTTGGTAAAACCAATTTCGTAGTTCGAATGACATTCATCAGGTAATAATCCATTCCCAAATGCCATTGGTCGTCGTCAATTTCCATTAGCGCCCCTTTGGGACCATGCCCGGTGCAATTGACGACAGCATCAATTCGCCCAAAGCGTTCTACAGCTTGGGAGACGAAGGCTTGCAAGTCTTTCACGACCAGATTGGAACCGGTAAACCCAAGCCCGCCTAATTCTTGGCCTAGTGCTTCTCCTTTTCCAGAAGACGACATCACGGCAATGTCGTAGCCGGACTCAACAAGCTTTCTTGCCGAGTCTTCACCAATGCCACTTCCTCCCCCAATGACGATCGCGACGGGTGTATTGCTCATTGATTAACTTCCTTGTCTTTGGCAACGATTGAGAACGTTTAGTTTTTGAAGCAGCTCAAGTCTTGCGGCTCCAGATCAACGCAATAAGAGGATAAAAAACGCGGCGACTTTTGCACCTTTCGCGACTTCTCTTTTTGCGCCTCCGCATCTTAACGAGGCTTTTTGGGATCAACGGATGCCGCGCGACGACGTTTAGTTTTTGACTTCGGCTTTGCTGGCTTCCACTTGCGTTTCTTCTTAATGCCGTACGTCGCTTCGAAATCAACGTTCGCGTCATCGATGGCTTTCAGTCGCTCATCCTGGTCGATTTTCGATTCGAGATCGGCGAGGATATCATCGAGTTGCTGATAGTTTGCTTCAATTCGATTTAAGCGTTTTTGGACTTCGGCGCTTTCGGAAGTCGCTGACGATTCGTCGATTTCGATTCGTCGTTGTTTCAGTTTTTCAGGACTAAAAAAAGCCATGGTGTGATGCCTGGGGCCGGAGCGGTCTCGCCTATAAACAATCTTCGCATTTGATTGTTGATAACAAGCAACCGATAAACAACCCTCAAATCCAGCTTGAGTATCCAAACCGTTACAAAATCACGCGTAAATCCGAGCCACAGAAGCAAGTGCTAACATCATATTGGCATTGATCGACCGATATAATGATGGTGAAAGCCACGCCTACGCCCGCGAGCATGACCGACGATGCCCCAAGAGAATGAAACAGAATACAACGATCTAATCGCGGGTTCTGCTCGGGCACTTAGCACCATCGGTCCGCTGCTTCCGACCGCCGAGACAGTCGAACGCGTCGTCGCGAAAAACGAAGCTGTTCGAGCGCGAGGTTATTTTCTACCCGATGAAGACGAGCAAGTTCGGGTCTTGTTTTCCAGCTATCTCACTACGCGTGCCGCCTTGCAGTCCGTGCTTGAAGACCTTCGACCTCACGTGTTGGAAGAATTCAAAGAGGACTCACCTCGTCACCCGGAAGTCTTCTTGATCGCGTTTTGCACGGCTTGCATGTTGGTTCGAACTGGCAAGTATCTTGTCGACACGTTTCGAAAAGATAAGGTCGTGTGGCGAAAGCTTGATGAGGCCGAACCTCGGTTTGGAATCCCCAAAAAGCAATTCACGCAAATCTATCGCTCGCTGACTTCGCCCTACAACATTTTGAAGTTTCGCGAAGGAATCCGCTATTTCGAGAACAACAAATCGAGAGTGCTTGAGCTTGAATCAAACCCAGTTCTCAAGCCAGTGATTGACTTGCTGCGCGAGGAAGAACCATTCATCGAGTCGAGCATTCGATACTATGCCAAGCATCGCGCCAAATACCGCTGGCATTCTTTTCTGCGCCGCCATCATTCCGGCTTTAAGAACGTCACGTTCGGGTTGTTCAAGGCATCTGGCAGCCTGATCGCTGAGATGCGGATGAAGTGGAAACGTAAACGGATTACGCGCGGCGTTCAACGAAAACTTTCGCGTTTACTACTTCCCGGCGACGTGATCATTACACGGCACGATGACGCGGCTTCGAATCTTTTCTTGCCTGGCTTCTGGCCGCATGGAGCTCTCTACATCGGAACCGAAGAACAGCGCAGGGAACTTGATCCAAGTGGCGAAACGTGGCGTCGAATTGAATGTCCCGATCCCAATTGCTTTTTAGAAGCTCGCAAAGATGGCGTTTTGTTTCGGCCACTCCACGACACTTTTTCAGTCGACGCCTGTGTGGTTTTGCGTCCCAAACTTCAACCGACTGATATTCGTGATGCGATTGCTCGCGCGATGACGCATCACGGCAAGTGCTACGATTTCGAATTTGATTTTCGCCGAACTGACAAACTGGTTTGCACTGAGGTTATCTACCGGGCCTACCATGGAATCGCTGACGTTGAATTTGAACTGAAGACTCGAACGGGTCGCGTTTGCCTTTCTGCTGAAGACCTGCTTGATTACGCGGTCGAGGATAAGTTTTTCGAGCTGGTTGCGATTTATGGAATCGGCGGCAATCGTTTCGTGATGGGTGAGCGCGCGATGACGGCTTTGATTGGCAGCTATCGTAAGGGACGGTGAGTTGTGGTTCGTAGGGGACCGTGAACTGGGGATTTAGTCTTCGTGCATTGCGTGGGTTGAAATGGCCCTCCCCGAAACTTGCTATCGCTCGTTTCGACCCTCCCAAAACGCTTCGCGAGGGAGGGTTATTACGCATCGGTTTTTACGCATTTGTTATTGCTCATTTGTTAGTACGCATCGGCTATTGCGCATCAAGAGAACGGCATCTTGTATCGGTGCGTAGGTATCCGTTTACAAGGAAGATGAAGCTACGACTTGAATTAGTTGCGAATTTTTGGTGCTCGGTTTTTTGGGTTTTCGGTGTCTGGTTCAGTTGGGTTTTCGATTTTGGTTTTGCTTTCGACTTAGGTTTAGGTGTTCCGTTTTTGCCGTTCGGCGGCCAATCGTTATATCCGATACAAATTCACAACGCCGCTGGTCAGTCAGTCAGATTAAAGTGAACGTGAGTTTCGAGGTCGCTTGCCTCAGTTTGAAAATCTGGCTGGTCGATAACAGGATTAAGGCTGATCAGCAAAATGTTTGTTGCAATCAACGATCCGAATTCTCACGCAATCCGATCGCTCTCTCTCGAAATCCAAATTTTGATCCAGGCCATCATCAACTCAGTCGCGAAACTAAGCCGGCAAGTTTGCCGAGCCACGTTGTGCTGCGCGATTGTGGCGAGCCTGGTTTCATGGTGTGACGTTGCTGAGTGCCAATCCTTGTTCCGTTCCCCGGAGTTCGCCAAATCAACGATTGCCAAAAGCGATTTCTCCAAAACAAGAATCGCCCAGGAGACTTCTCGACAACGACCGGAGTATCAGTTTCCGGCGCGAACGATTGTGCAACCTTCGATGACTTCTCCTTCGATAACTTCATCAACGCAAACGCCAAGTGGTTTTGTCGAGCAGGGCTTTGAAGGCAGGCCCCAGACTTTCGGCATCAATGGACTGGGATCGCAAGAAATATCCCTATCCCCCTTAAGTGGAGACGTTTTCGAAACTTCCAACAACGGCTTGGGTCGACAGAGCCAAGGCTTCTCAGGTGGAGCATTCAATCCAAGTGGCGATAGGGCTTTTCAAACCTTCATCCCTAATCAAAACCCCTCAAGTGGAGATGCAAACGCAAACCCTCAAAACATGTCCGTCCAAGAGGCAATCCAACGCTACAACGCCAACGAATCGGGAATCGACGAATACTCATCGACAAATTTCGGCGCGTTTCAAGACCAGACATCTGAAAACATGGAAGCGCTGCCACCAGCTCTGATTGATGAGTCGGATCCGATCACTCAAGACGGTTTGGAAGTCATCATCCAACGCTATTCAAATGGTCGCCCGCGCATCATTCGACATGTCGCTCAGGACGCTGAGGGTAATTACGTCAATCAAGGTCCCTGGAAAGTTCTTACTGAGTCGGGCAAACCAGTTGCCGATGGCTTCTATGACAACGGCTTGATGGATGGCCAGTGGCGTCGGGAACATTCGGCGGACTCATCTGGTTTATTTGATACGCGTCCTTTCAATTTGTTTCAGGGGCCTTATCTTTCAGTCGCTCGTTTCTCTGAAGGAAAACTGGACGGCGTTTGGACAATCTACGATCGCAACCGAACCAAAATATTCGAGATGCCTTACAAGAAAGGCGTTAGAAATGGCGTGGCCGTTTGGAAGTTCCCCAACCAAGCAACCATGCGTGAAGCGACCTTTAAGGATGGTTTGATCGATGGTGAAATTCTGGAATACGCGGAAGACAAAATCGTTAAGCGCGAACAGTATGTTGAAGGTCGAAAGATCGTTCGCAATACGACTTTCTATCGCCCCAAAGTAAAACGGTCGGAAGAGTATTTTCTTGGGTCGAAACTTGAGCCAGAAACGGAAGACGATTGGTGGGAAGCCAGGCCGACGCCTTTTCTTTCGCGCGGCCCCCAGACTCAGGACGGGTCTTCGATGACTTGGTATGAGAACGGGCAGCCGAAAAAACGCGGGCAATTCAAAGAAGGTCTGCCGGTCGGCCAATTCACTTGGTGGCATTCCAATGGCAACAAGCGAATCGAAGGCTTTTACGTCGATGGCGAGAAGAGTCGACGCTGGACTTGGTGGCACGAAAATGGTTTCAAGCAATTTGAAGGCACATTCAAAGACGATCAGCCTGCTGGCATTTGGCGTTCTTGGTTTGACGATGGCAAACTAAGAACCGAAAAAGATTATTCAGATTCCGCCCAGTCGGCGGCGGAAACGAAAGAGCCAAAGCCGTCGGACGATGAAACAATCGAATTAATTGAAGAAACTGATTCGCCAAAAACTACCACTGAAGTCGATGACGAATCCAATCCGTTCCAAGGCGAACCGGGGGAAATCGTGGTCGACCCTGTTCCGGAATCACTTCCATCGCCTCCGGTCGAGCAGGACACTTCGAAAGAGAATGAAGCTACAGACTCGACTGACGATACTCTTGAGGAGATTGTTCCCCAAGAAGTTCCCTCCAGTGAGTTTCGCAAGCCCAAAGTTCCAGGCGAAGAACTGAATTCAGTGTTAGGTTCCGAAGACGCCCAAGAGTCAATCGGCAACTCGACAGATGACAATCCCATCGAGCTTCTTAACGATGGAGCTGATGAAGGAATTGGAGAAATCCCTTTGGACGAACCCAAGACGTCTGAGTCGATTGAAGCAGGTGAGAAAGACGACAAGCAGACTTGATTCGTCGTGTTGAGCAGTAGGTGATGAAGGCGACAAGCAAATTTGTTTCGTCGTGTTGAGCAGCAGGTGTCAGGCGCCGGCTGATTGGCATTCCTGCAGTCGGCAATGGCGAACGGATTCACCCTCCCACTTTCAGTGGGAAGGTGTCAAAAATCTATATAGTAAATCCGTCAGACATACGCCAACGGCTTACAAAAAAACACGACGGGGTTTCGCGCCAGCCGTTGCCTGAATCGGAATTCAAGATACCCTTAGTTAACTTGAAAATCTGAACTTACCCACTCGGTTGTCATGACTCCTCTCCGATCGTCGTTGCTTTTCGCCATTGCCTGTTTCGTTTTTGCTTTGCCCGCTAGCTGGCTGGAAGCTCAAGAGCAAACGCGCACTTTAACTTCCGCTCCCAAACCAAAACCTTCACAAGCAAGCATCGACGTGGTTGTCACCGAATCCTTCAAGTCGATTCACGATGGCTGGAGCAGTGACGAAGTCATCTTGAACGACGAATTGAACGAAGCATTCATCGCGGCCTGCCAAGAAAAGCTGCCTGATGTTTCGCCAGCGGATCTCAATTGGCGATTGATGAATCTTCGCAAAGCAGGCAAGCTCAAGGTTGCGACGACGAAAAGCAACCGAACCAACGTCGACGACATTGCTCACATTGCTGAAATCGTGACGAGGAC
>CAYMFZ010000031.1:18756-20605 GCA_964389585.1 uncultured Pirellulaceae bacterium
CCATTCACGATCGACACGCAATCTCAAGTGACCAGATCATGGCGACGCCAGAACGTCGGGCTGAATTCAATGCGGCCGCCAAAGCGATTGATTCTGAGGTTGAACTTTATCGAGTTCGCAAAGCTGCGTTCAAGCTTCGCAAAACCAGAAAACTTCGGCCTGAATTGATCACGCGGATTGCGGATTGGGGTCGCGAGATCAGCACCCATTCGGTCAAGCAATTAAAAGACGATCCGAAATTGGTCAAACCTCATCCGGGCATTTACATTTTTCGCGACAAAACCGGCTATCTCTACATTGGCCAAACGGACAACTTGCAAGAACGGTTGAAGTCGCATTTGGATGAGTCGCACAGCAAGTCGCTTTCGAACTATTTGAACACGCAGGAAGTCAACGGCATCACCATCGAAGTTCATTCCTTTGCCCCCGACTCTCGGGCCAAAGAAACAATGATCCGACGTGCGTATGAATCTGAGTTGATCGCCAGTCGAAAACCTCGTTTCAACATCCAACCGTAGTCCTGATCAATGCTCTGACATTGGATCGAATTGCAAATAATTCTTCAGGAATCCGGTTAGCAAATAAAACGGGATTGTGTCCAGCAAAGCGATGATCAATTTGAACACGTAGCCAGTCACGATGAACATGATCAGCTTTTGCCACAACTCCCCCGCAGGAAGTCCGGGTGGAATTGGTAAAGCATGAGCATAGAAATGCGTGATCAAGATAACGGCAATCGTGTCGACAGCTTGGCTGATTAAAGTCGAGCCGTTGTTTCGCAGCCAAAGGTGCTTCCCTTTGGTTAGTCGCTTCCAAAAGTGAAATAGATAGACATCGCAAAACTGTGCTGCCAGATAAGCAACCATCGACGCGGCCACCGCGCCGAACGTAAGTGCACGAATTTGATAAAAGGCGAAGCTATTCGGGTCTTGCACCACGCCATCTACAACGGAAAGGCTTTCGACGGCGGGCAAGCCAGTCGTTGGATCCATCACGGGAACTTGTGGCATAATTCCACCGAGCCAAAGAATCAAAACCACCCACAGGTTCAACAACAAGCCTACCGTGACAACCCAATTCGCGCGCTTGCGTCCATAAAACTCGCTGATCAAATCCGTACATAGAAACGTGACGGGGTAGGGGAGTACGCCGACTGCCAACGCGAAACTCCAACCGCTGGTTGTGTTTGCCCACTGACCCCAGTTCCAAACTCGCCCGTCTGGAGTGGCGTCAACGCTAAAGAGAACAAGGAAGCGACTGATGCCGAGGATGTTAAGCATCGTCAGCGAACCTAGAAACAAGCCTGCCAATACGAGGAACACGCGCTCACGTCGGGCGTGGAGGTGCGAGGCTTCGATCGGGTGAAGGTTGGACTCGGAAACTGAATTCGAGGGCTTGGGCATTTGCGTTGATTTATGCTGGTCGTGATCATCTCAGGTTGGAAGCCTGAGAGTGCATCCCAAAACTTGTGACTTGTTGGCGTTTGGGAATAGCTCGGTAGGTACAACGGTAAAAACCAGCCAAACTCGGGTCAACCGAACATGTGATTGTTTTGCTAGTCCTTGTGGGAAGCGAGCGCCTTTAGATTACACCCGAATAAACTCTTGGAGCCTTATGATGTACTAAGTATTGTTTCTGTCGCTTCGCTTGGAAACGGCGCTCGTTCACGGAGTGAACGGCCACAATCAACGGGCGGCGCCCTCTACACATCCACTTCTCCACATCCACTTCTCCACATCCACTTCTCCGCATAGCACTTCTCCGCATCCACTTCTCCACATCCACTTCTCAGCATAGCCCTTCTCAGCATCCACTTCTCCACATCCACTTCTCCGCATAGCACTTCTCA
>CAYMFZ010000032.1:0-12706 GCA_964389585.1 uncultured Pirellulaceae bacterium
TTGTCAGTTGCACGCCAATTTCTGCCAGGTCGGCGCGGATCTCATCGTCGTTGTATATCTCTCCATTGAAGACCAGCACGAAACGCTGGTTACTTGTGATCCAGGGTTGTTGTCCACCATCGATGTCGCGAATCGCAAGTCGTCGGTGGGCCAGCGAGATGGGACCTTCGCGAAACATGCCTGAATCGTCAGGTCCGCGTAGCGTCATGGTGTCGCGCATCGCGATGACCTGCTGGTCGTGAAGCAGACGACGCGACCCTGACTCGTTTGAGATGATTCCAAGAATGCCACACATGTAAGTTGGATCGGCAACTTGGAAGTCGCGAAGTGATCATCTTGCCCGACGATTGGGTTGGATCGAAATTAGCGGCATGGTTGGGTGCCAACCAAAAAGAAGCGCAGTCTGGTAGATTCGTTGGCAAGTTTTGAAGAGTTCATTTAGCGCGAGTACTTAACTTATTAGAGGTCCACTTGATTAGCGAGTTAGTGGTTTGTTAAAGCTTGTATTCAGGATCAGCCGCAATGCGTTAGCACCCGGTTCCGTCGCGAAGAACCGGACGCTAACGCCTGGCGGCTGATTTAAAAAGACGCGGCAGCAAACGATGCCCGGAGAGGAATCGCTTGCTGCCGCAAAACACAAACAGGCTTTGGTAATCGGCATCATGATCGTTTCAGATTTCAAAACGAATCAGTTGGTTTTTTCATGTCTAAGCAACGGTGTTCAGGCCAGGCTCAGTATTCAGCGGTGGAATTTTGCCCGCTTTTTCAAGCTCAGTTGCTTCCTCTCGGATTTGAGCAAACGTCGAACGCAGTTTTTCCAAGAAGTGAATCGACTCGTCGTACTTCTTTTCTGTAAAGCGTTGCATGACGAAATTCAGAAGTCGTGCGACGTTTTCGGCGACGGGATCTTTCTCAACATTTAGGCCAGAATGAAGCGCCAAAATGTACTTGTTGGTTTCGACCGTATTGGTTGCCAACAACTGATCGTCGTTAGCGGCTTCGGCCTGTTGGGCGGATCGAATCGAGGAAATTGCCCGATCATAAAGAGCCAGTAGCATATCGATTCGAGTCCATCCGTTGACTTGATTCTCAGGTGAGTAGTTCTGGTACTCCGACATATTCATTCCTATGAATTGGATTAAGGAGAGATCAATCGCCTTCCTGACGACTGATTAACCGATTGATGCGAGTTGGCTCGACAAAAATCCGCTTGTGGTTTGTAGCTCACTCAACACTCTCTCAAGTTGGGTGAATTGCTCAATCAAATACTGTGTTTTGGCTTCGCTGATCGCGTTGACTTTGTCGATTGAAGATTCCAACGACTCAACACGCAAGTCAAATCCATCGTTTGCTGTTTTGAAGCTACCTGAATCGGGATCCAAAACATCGCTGAAGAACTGATCCAACTGCGACGTGATGCCGCGCGTTAAATTCAATTCGGCTTCAGGTCCGTCGCCGACTTGAGAACTATCAAGTGTGACACGAATCTGAAGGTCAGCAGTGTTTTCGTTGTCCGAATCCCCAATTAAGACTCGTCCTGATCCGGTTGCAGTTTCGACAACGCCATCGACGATGAAACTTCCGGCAACGTCTCGACCTGTACCCGATTCGGATCCGGAGAATCCAAGGATGCCACTGGCCGTGCCGGAGAACCCTTCAACTTTTGAGCTGAGTCCGTAACTGCTGGACGTGATTTCAAGCTTGTCGCCTTCGAGCGAAACCGAGACTTCTTGGTTTGAAAGTTCAGAAGAAGCGTTGATCAAGGTTTCAAGTTCCGCAGCAATTTCAGCCTGCGAGTAGACGCCTTCGGCCAAAGTTAAGACTTCGCTTTCAACGCCATCGACGGAAATTTGAAACTCATTGTTGCTCGACGTAACAAAGATTGCAGGGACAATGTCGTCGGTCGAAGTGATTGAGCCGCGTTCGGCCGCTTGTAAGATGTCGACTTCGATTGCAGAAGTTGTCGCCGTTGTTCGAGAGCTGCCCAGGATGAACTCGACTCCCGAATTGTTGCTGACGCCATCGAGACCAAACAAACGCTTGATGTCTTTGGGTTCAACGTCTTCCAAGTCCCCGTTGAGGGCCTTGTCAAGTTTCGCTGAGTCAATGGACAACTCTCCGCCGTTTCCAATCGTCACTCCGATTTGCGAAAATCGGTTGAGGCTTGTGTCGAGACCAGCTACCGCTTCGGTGACGAATGAACTCAATTTGTTTTTCAAAGCGGACACGCTTCGGTTACCGATCAGCGGACTGGCAACTTGAGTTTCTGGATTGTAATTTGTTTGCTCATCGATGTAGCCGATTAGCGAATTGTATTCAGCAACAAAGTCCTCGATGGCGGTTTTTGCTGATTCGGTGTCTCGTGCAATGTTGATTGTCACGTCTTTCTCAGCGTCAACTGAAACCAAGTCCAGCGTGACGTTTTCAATCAAACCATCGACGGTGTTGGTTTCATATTCAGCCGTGATCGCGCCCGCTCCCGAACCCAATTGAATGGTCGCGTTGGTGGCTTCCTGAATTGGTGTTCCTGTGAAATCAGGTCGGACTGTGTTTCCTGATGAAGCGGCCAGGTTGTTGGTGACCGAGATCGTGTTGGCTTCGCCAGTGTGTTTCGATGTAAGCAGAATTCGGTCTGCGTTGTTGGCTTGATCGTGAATGATTGACGCAGAGACATCATCGGATTGGGAGTTAATCGCTTCGACCAATCCAGAAACCGTATTGTTTGATTCATCAATGGTGATTTCAGAAGCAGGACGGTCGCCGACTTGGAAAGAGATCGTGCCTTGAGAAATCGAAGTCGAATCACTATCAAAACCCGTACTGGCAATTTGTTCTGCCCGAGCAAGCGAGGTCACACGTACAAGGTACGAGCCTTCTGCTGCGTTGCTGCCTGCATTGACGGTTAATAGAGATTCATCGCTGGTGGTGGCCGTGCTTTTGTCAAACACGGAGCCAACGTTTCGGTTGAGTCGGCTCATGGTTGAACGCATGCTCAACAAACGAGCTTCGATGCCTTGGAAAGCAGTTTGTTCGGTGAGAATTTCATTCTTGCGAACGTTGAGCCGATCGACTTGTGCTTGTTGCAATTCAACTAAGCCTTCGATAATCGACGTTGTGTCGAGACCGCTGACGAGACCATCAATAGAAAACGGCATAGGAAGTCCACCTTTGATTCGTTGTGAAAGTTCGGTTCGACGGGAATGGTTTAACGCTTAAAAAAATGGCGGGAGAGGATAGAGTAATCCTCTCCCGCCAACCGATTCGCGAACGTAGATAAGGGTTTCTCGATTAACCAAGAAGTGACAAGATTAACTGAGAAGACTGGTTCGCATTTGACAAGACTGATGTGCCGGCCTGAACAAGTACCTGGCTATTCGTAAAGTTAGAAATCTCTTCAGCGAAGTCAGTGTCACGGATGACAGACTCAGCGTTAACAGTGTTTTCCAACGTAGTTCGCATGTTGCTCGCAGTTGACTCAAGTGTGTTTCCTTGGAAAGCACCAAGTGTTCCACGAAGGTTTGAGATCTCATCAATCGCTGCGTCGATCACACCCAAAGTGTCTTGAGCCTTTGAAGCCGAAGTCACGTCGATGTCGTTGAGGCTTGTGAACTGGTTGTTGGCAACGCCAATTCCCAATCCAGTTGCTTCGACAGAATCAATCGCGATTGAAACTGTTTGGCCCTGGTTGGCACCAATTTGGAAAACCAAAGCGTTGTTAGAAACGGTAACTTGGCCTTGAGACGTGTCGCCTGTTCCACCAACCGACTGAGCTTTGTCGGCTGAGTTTTGAGCAAGCGAAATCTTGACGCCCTTTGAAAGTCCATCTGTTCCAGTCAGAACTGAACCGTCGCCAGTCGCAGCGTTTCCGCCGATTGTTCCCGCAATATCCAAACCTGTATCAGAGGCTTGAGTTGTTGTGAAACCACTGTTGGTTCCACTGGCAGCAACGTTTGACACAACTTGAATCGCAGCATCACCACCTGTTTCCGTCGTGTATAGACGAGTGATATTTGCGTTGGTTGGATCGGCTTCAGCGACAACACCAGTCTGTCCAGTGAATTCGTTGACGCGATCACGAACCTGAGTTTGAGTCAAGCCACTGTTCAATGTGATGCTGACGCCATTGACAGTCAAAGTCTCGTCTTGAGTCAAGTCACCAGTAGTAGCAGCACCACTGACTTTTGCTGACTCTGCAGCAGCCGTGATTTCAACGGCGTAAGAGCCGGCTGAAGTATCGGTTGTTGCTTTCAAGAAAGAAACATCTGTGTCAGTCGTTGTGCCGTTCAAACCAGCAGAACCATCAAGTAGTTTCTTCTCGCCGAACTGAGTGTTGTTGGCAACACGGTTGATTGTATCAAGCGCGTTTGCGATTTCAGCCTGGTTGGCTGCCAAAGCGTCTTCGTCGTTGACACCGGTGTTGGCCGAGTCGATTGCCAAAGAACGAACCTTAACCAAAAGACTGTTGATCTCGTTCAAAGCACCTTCTGCTGTTTGAACAACCGCAACGGCTTTTTCCGTGTTGTCGATCGCAGCTCGTAAGCCAGAGATCTGAGCACGTTGCTTTTCAGAAATGACGAGAGCCGCTGGGCCATCAGCACCACGGTTCACTTTGAAACCAGATGATAATCGCTCAATAGAAGTGTTTAACTTGTCCGAAGACCGGTGCAAGTTGTGTTGTGCATTAAGTGCACCGACGTTGTTAGCTAGACCAAGTGCCATGATAAGGATCTCCGAAAATGTTTACTGGGTGTGTTACAAAAAAAACTGTTAGACTTACTTGCTTCCTTGCGAATACACCGTCAGGATCCTTCCTGATTAGTCAAAACGTTTTTTATCGTTCTGTGATTAATCTGTTCGCGATTAGAGGTCAGTGATCTCTTGGGCGGCTTCGACTGCGGCAGAACGAGTGAAATACTCACCTGCTTGAATCTTGGCCTCGATCTCAACCAAAAGCCGCTCGCGAACTTTTGCATCGCCGTGAAACCGATCAACCAAACGTTGTGGTTTGACTTGCTCGGTTTGGTCGACGCCACTTCCCGATTTCACTTCACCAGCCTGTAAGGACTTAGGTTTGTGATCCTGAGGTAAATGGACCTTTGAGTTTTTTCCATGATGATTAATTTGCATGGTTGTCTCCGTCAGGGATTTGTTGCGACAGAAACGTTATCGAGACGTCAAAGGAAAACTTGCCAATTGCGCGAAATTTTTTTCACCAGACGGAATCTCAGCATCAACCGATAAACTCCAGCTAAACACGAAATTGAAGGCTGCGGTGTGCCGCATAATCGGCGTTGGGGGCTATTTCGTGCCCAGTTTTCAGTGTTTTTCGTCGATCCCACCTGAAGTGGCAGAGTTTGCCGACTGGGGTGAGTTTGCGGAGTGTGGCAGGTGAGAACTGCCAATCTAAGTTTCAATTTATTTTTGGATTTCAAGATTCCCAAGCCGGAATCGAAATTTCTACGGTAATCAACTGATGTTCAGAATCGAAACTTGGATCTGCAGCACCTTGTTTGCCATCGGCATCATTTTTGGGATGACCTACCTCAATCTCTCTGGGTACACGATCACGGGAAAGTCCGTGGGAAAAAAGGTTGAGGAGAACGAATCCAATGATATTGAATCTCAAAATATCCGAGATTCCACTCGCCTGAATCCAAACGAGTTGCTGAATGATTCGCTGGACGAGCCTGATACCGACATTGTCAAACGGGAATTCTCACCGACTGGAGAAAAGGCTGCTTCGGCGCGAGTGGATAAACTTGCACAGAAACAGGCGTTCGAGAGAGCGGATCGTTATCTGGTTGCGGGTAATTACCCACAAGCGCTTGAGAACTATTACGATTTCGAGAAGTTCGCAGGCGAAAGCGGTAGTGCGATACTTTTACGCGAAGCGTTTTGTTGCGAGATGCAATCGCGTTTTGATCGGGCCGAAGAAAAGTACTACAACGCGATTAGTCGTGCATCTGGCGAAAGTCACCGACTCATTGGTATCGCTGGCCTCGCTCGATGTCTTTCGAAGAAGGGCAATCGTCGTGACGCACTTGATATGTTGGCCGAGCAGAATTTGAAAATCGACCACTTTGTCGGATTGCCGGATGAAGTGCGTGCCCAAATCGTTTATCAGTTTGCCAAAGTATTGGAAATGTACGCTGTTGGTGATCAAGTTGATTTAACGCTGAGCAATTCGGTCGCTTTCGAAAACATTGTCCCCAAGACCGAAGTCTTCTTGAATACGATTGATGATCCAGGCATCGTAACTCAATCAACGACTTCCAAAGCAGATTTGAAACTGACAATTTTGCAACGACCATCAGAATCGTTAACCGTCATTTCAGCCGCGATGTCTGCCAAGCTTGAGCCCATTGATATTCTTCTGGGGCATATCGCCGCCGAAGCAGATCAGACGCTTTTGATGAGCGAGCAGGCCCAGTTGGCGATTTCAAATCGCTCGCGGACGATTGAACTCCAGTCGACTCCATTGAGTTCAGTGCTTGACCAATTGTTGGCGCCGCTTGGTTTGGTTTGGTTTCAAGTTGATTCTGAACTTCATATCGTTTCCCAACAAGAAGTCGATCCCAAAGTCGCGCCTCGTCAATTTTGGTTTGACACGGCGCACCGAGCTTATCGACGATTCGAAATTGCTTTTGACGACGATCGCCGGCGACACGCTTCGATGCTTTCGCGGGCCAACATGAGTCTGATTCAAAATCAACTTGATGCGGCCTCGAATCAGTATCAAGAGCTGACTCAAGTCCAGCCAATTGGTGAAGTTCTCGCCAAATTGTTCTTCAACAGCGCCAAGCTCAATCTGCTGTTGGATCGAAAAGATAACGCGAATCGCCTGCTCTACCTTGCGGTGGACCAAACTCAAATACCAGAAATTCAAGCAAGTGGTTTCTGCCTGCTGGGAGAGAGTTTGCTTTCCAGTGGCGATTTGGAAGCCTCGATCAAAATCAGCCGACGAGGGCTGGCGACGGCGATCAACGACAAACAAAAACGAATGGCTTCACTGAATCTCGCCCGCGCTTACTTGCTCAATGATGATCCCTTCATGGCGAACAAACAGCTTTTTGACAATCGAGAATTCTATGCCGACACCAAATCCAAATCCGTCGCTTCCATTCTCGGAGCTTACGCCAGGTTCATTGGCGTACGAGATGAAAATGGAATTCGCCTGGCAAGAAACCGATTGTTGTCGGCGGTCACCATGGTGCCAGAGAAGAACTATCAGATGTTCGTTGACGCCTACATGGCGGGGTTGGCTTATGAGCGAATGGGATTTCGAGAGAAAGCCGTCGACAAGCTTTTGCTGTCGTTGACGTTGCCCGGAGTCGGAAGCTGGAAACGTCAGATCTTGTTTGAGATGGGTGTCTTGCAAAGCCGCTTGGAGCGTCCGAGCGAATCGGCGATTGCGTTTGAAGCCGTTATCCAGCCCGAAGATGATGCCTGGAATCGACTGGCGATGGAAAAGCTTGCCAAGATCTACCTGGACAGTGGGCAGCCTCAAAAGTGTATCGATGTTTGCAAAAAACTTTGGGTCCTGCCTCTGGCTGAACCTCGCAAGAAGAGTGTTTTGCAAATTTTGGGCGATGCGTTTTCAGAAAAGGGCGAGCACTACACTGCCGCACTTTGTTTTGCTGGCATGGTGCCCGATCAATTTTGATTCAATCAAGTTTTTACAAAGCCACTTAATCATGAAGACAACGTTCAATCAGCAACAAGCGATCATCTGGTTCAGGTTCAGTCTTTTTTTCGTCCTTGCGATGGGAGGAATGGCTGGCAGCGCCAATGGTCAATCGGAGGCTCGATTGGTTCTTGCCGCATATCAGGAGACCGCTGATGAATCGACGCCTCTCGTCCAAGATTCAAAACCTACGACGGGACCAACGACGGGGTTGGTAACAGAGGAACGAATTAACTCGATCAATGACCGCATCTCGTTGATCAAAAAGATGGTGGCGAAAAAACGTGAACTCGAAGAGGCGGAAAAACAAAAAGCAGTTGATCTTCTCGTCGAACAGGCAAAAGTTGATGCCACTCCGAAACCGATTCCAAATTCTGAAGTCGCTGAAGCAGAAATCCCGTCGGTTGAGAATGACGATCCAAAAGAGGAAGAAAGCGATCCAGCAAACGACTCGATGGTGATATCTGGAACACCCGTGGTCGCGCAACCCATCAACCCATTCAAGCTTGCCAATAGTTTGTTCCGAACTGGAAACGTGAAAGCCTCGCGGAAAAGCTACGAGGCTGGTTTGGCGGAGGCGAGTGGTGAAGAGAAGGCTTGGCTTCAGTGCTTTATCGCTTGTTGCTACCGCTTGGAAGGGAACTTCGAAAAAGCGGAGACAACGTTTCGCGAGTTGGTTAACCGACAAAGCCAATCTCACGCGACGCAATATGCCAAATGGTGTTTGGAGTACTTAGAGGCACGCCGCGGCTCGATCGGGCAATACAAACAAATCGAAGCCGAAATTGATGGTGAGCTGGCCAAGTTGGTGGCTAGGAAGTCTGGTGGATAAGTTCGATAGACAGGTTTCAGTTTGCGATCATTTTGTTGGGTTAGCAAATTTCTGATTTCAATTTCTAGATTCCAAATTCCAAATCTCAAATCAACTAAGTTCAAAACATGACGAACAACCAATCTGAACTTGAATCGCAAGTCATCTGTTCGCTTGAGCAAATGTTGACTCGCTACAGTCAGCTTGACCAATTGACACAAAAGATGTTGGCCAAGCACCAACAAGGGCAAGCGATCGAAACAGAAATTGAAGAAATGAATCAGCAACGATCCGAGTTAATGTTGCTGGAACAAGAGTCAGTGCTGATCAACGATGCCTATCGAAATTCGCGTGAGCATGCCTCGGAAGCCGTCAAGAAATTGACCGAACAGACAGCCGTCTTGATTGCCGGTGTAATTGAAGCGATTGCCCAACTCGAAACTGCGGCGCGTCAATCGTATGAAAGATTGACACCGCAAATAAATCAGAACGTCAAAGGCAATCAGATGAAACAAGCCTATGGAAACTTGGGGCAATAGAAACGAAATGATGCCAAACGCAAAAATCTATTCACCGCCGAAACAAGAGTCGCATCTTGAGTCGTCTGCGTCGGATGTTTCAACTTCGCCAGTTAACGTGCAATCGCAAGCATGTGGGTTCGTAATTCCGTTTTCCACGCAAGGCACAACGAATTCGTTACCGGAAAAGAAAAACCACATCGCTTATCAGTCCAGGCAAATGAACGAACTGATTCGATTGGCAACACGCTACGCCGATAGTTCGGCTTCGGTAATGATCACAGGCGAAAGCGGAACGGGCAAGGAATTGTTTAGCCGCTTGTTGCATGACAAGAGCAGCCGCGCCGATCAAAAATTCATTGCCTTCAATTGCGCCGCAGTTCCTGAGTCCTTAATCGAAAGCGAAATTTTTGGGCACGAGCGAGGCGCGTTTACAGGTGCCGTTCAACGAAGGATTGGTTACTTTGAAAAAGCAGATCAGGGGACTTTGTTGCTTGATGAAATCTCTGAAATTCCTGCGACTCTACAAGCCAAATTGTTGCGGGTTTTAGAGGAACAGGAAGTGCAGCCAATCGGTGCTGATCGCCCACGTCCAATTGATGTTCGAATTGTGGCGACTTCGAATCGAGACTTGAAAACGGAAGTCGCCAACGGTAATTTTCGCGAGGACTTGTTTCATCGCTTGAACGTGCTTGATCTTAGAATTCCACCGCTTCGCGAACGAGTCACCGACATACCGCTGCTTGTATTACATTTCGTTGAAATGTTTCGAAATGAATCTGGTCATCAAGTTGTGAATGTGACTAAGGAAGCAATGCAATCGCTTTGTTCTCATCAATGGCCCGGAAACGTTAGAGAACTTCGAAACGTAATTCATCGCGCTTGCGTCGTTGCGAACACGAGCGAGATTTGCCTCGACTCACTGCCAAAATTTGAATCAACATGTTGTGACTCTGGTTACGAGACTCCAACAGAGCATCAAGTTTTTAACTCCCTGGCCGGGCTCACACTCGCCGAAGTGGAGCGGCGTCTGATTTTGATGTGCTTGCAAAAATTTGATGGAAATAAAACGTCAGCCGCCGCACAATTGGGCGTGACCGCGCGAACGTTAAGCAACAAACTCAAGCTTTACCGAGAAAACGGGCTTCCCTGCTCATAAGTTTTTGCCACTTAATTGTTATGGGCTGCTGTGAACTTAAATCTGTCGGATTATGAAGTTCCGATAGCTTTTTCAGGAGAATCAAGGCAAAAAAGCTGAATCTATTAGACGCTATCACTAAATTTGCCTTCGGCTTTCCGCAATTTTACAATTCGCCAATCTCCTGTTGAAGTTTCTTCAACTGACCGTGTATAACGGAAGGATACCTCATACCTTTCCTTCCTCATTCCTGCCGTTTCGTTTGTAAAACTCGAAGCATCGCAAAATCTAGCAAAGACAATAAATAGCATGGCCAAAATTGTAATCTTGGACGATCAACCTGAAATCTGCACATCTATTCGACGTCGACTTGCAAAAGATGGTCACGATGTTCGAACGTCCTATGCCGGTGATGAAGCAATTGATTTTGGTCACTTGTTTGAGCCAGATTTATTGATCACCGACTGGCGTCTTGGAAGCGAGTATGACGGGCTAGAAGTGGCAGACGCATTTCGATTTGCAAATTCAAACGTCAAGACGATTTTGATCACAGGACATTCACGTCACGAGATTGAAGAACAAGAATCTTCGATCGAATTCCATTCGATTCTCTATAAGCCATTTTCATTGGATGAAATGGTTGCGGCCGTTAACGAAGCGCTCGATAACGAAGCGCTTGGTGAAGAAGTCGCTGGAGTTTCAGCCAGCTAATCAAACCTGGCCCATAATTATTCGCGGGAGGCAGAGACAGGTTTTCTGGCCTTCAGCGATTCTACAAACCAGCCTTCTTCCACGACCCAAGTCGAGAAATCACGGCTCCATGGGCAATCTCCCGGCTTGTTTAGACTGACGCGAACATTCTGGAATGCGGCAGGCATCGTTTTGTTGCCATCAGGCAGTTTCCAAAGATCAAGATGAAGATGGGCGAATGTATAAGAAGCGGAGTTGCCTACTTTCGCTACCACCGATCCAGCTTCGATTAGATCACCTGGTTTAACGGCCACGGAATCCTGGCGGCAATGGAAGAGTCGTAATGCCGCATCTCCACCGATGTTTAGGTAAACCTCGTTCCCATTCCCGCGTCGAGTTTCGTCATACGGCGGATTGTCAGGCGTAGAACTGGACGTGCGTATGACTCTCGATTTGACGGGTGCAACGAGATCTTGCTCCCAACAATAATATTTCTCGTTGTCAGCGGCCTTTTTTGTCGTTGCTGGTTCAAGTGTTTCGTCAACGATATAAAGATCGTAAGCGTATACCGATTGGTGAGTCCAAATTCCAAACGCTCCTTGGCCTACAAACCACTTTTGAGTTGGAACAGGCAGCGGAAATTTTCGATACCATTTGGAAGCATCGGCAACCGCCTCAATCGGTTTGTCGAAAAACTCGTTCCGATCCAAGACTGGGCAAGCCGCCGTCGCGCCGATGTCTGTCACGCGATCAGCGTTGTAGCTGAAAGGCTTGACGCGAACCCATCCACGCTCAAGCGCATCGGTTGGAAATTCGACACCTTCTTTTTTGAATGCTTTTTTGATCGAAGCGATCGGGATTTCAGCGATCAAGTGAGAATCAATTTTGTACTTGATTCCTTGGATGGTTGATTGCTTAGTCGGTTCACCCTTTTCGAAAATCCAAAACGTTTTCCGCGGACGTTGAGAAAATCCAATTTGAAAATCCGGAGCGTGTGAGCCCATGATGTCGATGTCGACCCAAAACACGTTGGGAGCTTGCGAGGGTCGTCCTCGCGTTTTGAGCAACACAAGAATTCGGTCGCTGAGAACTGCAACAGATGTTTGAACAATGTCTCGCGATTCGTCCTGGCAGTCATTCTCAACGTTGTCTTCGAACGAGGGCACTCCGCCCCAGTCTTGATGACGAGCGTTGATTCGAATCTTGCGAGTAGTACGAGCCAGTTGCTTGGCTTTCGCTCGAAGCTCGCGGTCAGAATCCAGAAGTGCTTTTGTCTGACTGTCGTCCGATTGGGTGATTTGGCAAGCCGCTAAATTCGGGCTGGGAATCGCCTGCACGGTTATAGCAGCGATCAGAAAGAGGGAATAAAAACGCATTGCACCTTAAAAGCCTATCCCAAAACTTGTGAGCCGTTGGCGCTAGCCTCGGGCGAGTTGAGCGAGTGGTTGTCTACTGGGTTATTTTCGTCCGAGGCTTAACGCCTTCGGCTCACCGTTGATCGAGAATCTTGGCTTTGGGATAGGCTCTAAATCCAATGGACGAACGGCCAACCTCGCAGAAAGATTACGAAGCTATTATATCGTCTCGTCCGTTTTCGGATTCAAGTCTTGAATGAAGTGCTGACTTTAATCGGATGTACCAACATCAAGCGGTGCTTTATGCCTGTACAGATGTAGGTTGGGCCCTAATTCTCAAGCCTTCTCGCTGCCTGAGCTGACGATGGCCAGCCAAATCAACTACCGAGGGAGAATGCTTCCGAAAATACTCTTACGGGTTTCAGAGAGATCATTTTCAATGCATGAAACCATTCGAATCAATTCGACGAAAGAATTGGACTTCATTTTCTTGATGACTTGAGCTCGTTC
>CAYMFZ010000032.1:12716-20449 GCA_964389585.1 uncultured Pirellulaceae bacterium
TTCAGCTTCGACTGTTCGCAGACCAACATCCAAAATTGAGGCGACTCGCTTGTTGGGTTCGCCTTCCATTAGCAGACCCAAAATTGCTTTTTCACGCTGGCTTAAGATTTCAAATTTTGGGTTAGTGAACCGATTCTCACCACGTCGAGCTTCCGCCATCCGCGACTCGCTTGCCAACGCTGTTCGCAAGTTGACAATTAAGTCTCGATCCAGATACGGTTTCTCGATGACGTTGACGGCACCAACACTCGCTGCCCGAAACGCCGCGTTAACGTCGCCTTCAGGAATCACAAAAATCATGGGACGCGCGTCGCGCTGACTTTTGGTTGTTGACTGAGGTCCAGCGCTAAAACTGTTCTCATAGTCGATGACAACACAAGAAAGTCGGTTGTTACATTGACGAAAAGCTGAATCTAAATTTTCTGATGCGCAAAAATCTGATCCAATTTCGTTCGCTGCCGCCTCAACGTGAGTTGAAAAATACTGTTCGTTGGTCGTGCAAGCGATAAGCGGTTTTGTGAAGAGAGTATTCATCCCATAAATATAAGCGCTCGTTCAATCGAAAAACCATCCCATCACCAAATTTGTTGCGCTTTTATTCTGGGTGCTAGTAGTTCAGTGAGTTGAACGTTCGAACAAGAATCGAGTTGCGGTTTACCGCTGAAATCTTTTCCAAGTTGAGTGGAAAATTGTTCGTTCACTCTAAACGGATACTTATCTCAATCGATAGGGTCACCGATAGCGTCTTTCTTGCCAGTGCTCAAAACCCGGCGATAACGTTGCAACCTATTGTTGGCATTACATTTGCTTATCCGTTTCATTAACGCCAGCGAACCGATCTTCAAAATTGCTGACGTGCTGATGAGAACTTCGAGCACAAGGTTCTGTCCCCCAACATCACAAAACCAACGATTCGAATGAATGTAATTCAAACTCCAACGACTAGCGAACTTGTCGATTCCGATCCTGCGTTTCAAGAGAGCGTAAATAGGTTAAGTAGTGAGGGTTTGGGCGGAGAAAGCGGAGAGTCGTTAGAAGTTCCACGAAAGACAGATGGAACTACTTTTACATTTCAAGAGTTGGTCGATGGCAAATATTCGCGTGCAGCTGAGAGCCAACAGAGGAATAGCGAATCCAGCCTTGTTGAAGCTCCTGCCCTGAAATCGGTTTCAGAAACAGAAAGTGGCTTTACCAACAGCTCTCTGACAGTTCGCGTCGAAACTGATGAGCTAACTCGCAAACCGGTAATCGTTGCAGCCGAAATTCAATTGCCGTCTGTCGAAATCGAAGAAGCGAACCAAAACCAACGAATTGGCAATTCTCCACTGACAAACGAAACGATTAACGATCTAACGACGACCATCGTTGATTCACCGGCGGAATTGCAACCTGAGTTTGACGCGCAAGTAGAACAATCTGCACGAGAGGCAGTGGTTGAATCACCAGAATTTTCGCTTATTCAAAATTCCAACAATGCGTTGGCTGAACTATCACCTCAAGTTTCAGCGTTGGAGAGTGTTTCGAATCCTCAAACAACGTTGACGATCCGTCAGACAGCAGACGGTGAGCAAAAAAGATCAGACTCATCTAGAGTCAAAACAAGCCTCTCCAGCTTGCAGGTTGGTTCGACTACAAACGAATCCAGTCAACTCTTGAATGAATCCGTCTTGCCGGTAGATCAAACCGTTGAGAAGAACTGTTGGACGCATTTGATCAATTGGGATTCTTCAAACCATGGATCGGGAAGCACGCTTTCTAGTTCAATCGAGTCGATCGCGCCTGACCTCGACGCTTCGATTGCGTCTAGTCACTCTGTTGAGCCCAAATCATTTACGACCGTTACACAGTTCAGCGTTCCCGAGGTAGCTCAAGACACTTCTGCTGACCTTGTTGGTGGCGTTCGTGGCCAGAAATTTGCAAGCATCGGCGGGCAGGTAACGACAAATACACATCCCACGGTTTCCCAGCAGTTTGCGGATAACTTTGTTCGCGACGTTTCATTTGTGAACCAACAGGATTCGAAAAATATCACGATGCATCTCCACCCTGCTGAACTTGGAAAACTGACTGTTGAAATCGACTGGGACAGCGACGTCGTATCCGCATCGATTGTCGCTTCTGAAAAGACAACCAGCGATACTTTGAATCGCGACAAACATTGGTTGATGAATAGTCTTTCCGAAAGTGGTTTCGAACTCTCGTCTTTTGATGTCACTTATGACGAGTCGAATTTTCAAGACGGAATGGATGAGCATGAGAATTCAGGCGGATTTGAATCGACTTCCAGTTTTGAAAACATTGACGCAACTCAACAGGTTCGCGAATGGGTCAAGGAAGCCAGTTCGGGTATCAACATTTTAGCCTGAGTTCGAACAAGCGAACTCATTGGTCCAAACAGTAAACACAAATTCAATTTCGAAAGAGGCAACGGATGGCCGCTATAACTTCCCAAGTCGCAACAGCAGACTTTCTCAATCTATTGACGGTTCAATTGCAGAATCAGGATCCGATTGATCCCGTCAAGCAAGAAGACTTTATCTCTCAGTTGTCACAGTTTTCAACACTTGAGGGCGTTGAGCAACTCAACACTTCTTTTGAGCAAATGTTGGAGACACAGCAGCTAAGCCAAGGAATTGAGCTGGTTGGCAAAAACGCTGAGTACCTCAACACCGAAACCGGAGAGAGGGAATCGGGACAGGTTGAGCAGTTGTTTACCGATCAAGGACCACTTGATGTGCTTATTAATGGCCAACGAATTTCGCTCTCACTGGTCTCAGGCATTAAGGCCTAAAGCATCTAGCCAAAAGCATCTAGCCAAAAGCATCTAGCCAAAAGCATCTAGCCAAGCGTATTAAAGCCAAACTTAAGGCTTGGATGTCGCATCGAATATGCGGTCGGGCATCCCAACGATCACTGCAATAAATAAACTCAGCAAGCTGAAGCTGATCAAGCTGAAATAGGAACAGAACTATGACTCAATCACTACTTACCGGCGCTTCTGGATTGTTGGCCCACCAGCGAAAGCTAGACGTTGTGGCCAACAATCTTGCGAACTTGAACACAACGGCGTACAAGTCTCAGCGCGTTCTGTTTTCGGATCTTCTTTATAACACGCTTCAGCCAGCGACCGGTCCGTCTGTGGATGGAACAACGGGAGGAACGAACCCAAAGCAAGTTGGTTTCGGCGTTGAAGTTTCCCAGATAACAAATAACTTTTCCCAAGGTGTGTTGACCAACACGGGCGAGGCGTTCGACTTTGCAATTCAAGGCGACGGATTTTTTGTGGTTCAGGGATCAGAGCTGAATTTCACCAGAGATGGCGCTTTCAGTTTGGATCAAAATGGAAAATTGGTTGATCCGGCGACGGGCGGATTGGTTCAACGATTTGGAACGGTCGGCGACGAAGACGGATTTCAAGTAGTTGGAAATACGTCGATTTCTGTACCGCTGGGTGCGAGTGTTCCAGGAAGCGAAACAACATCATCCGGATTTGTTGGGAATCTTCCAGCCGATGCATCGCCTCCGTTAGCAGAAGTTTTAATAACAGCTTCGCCGTTGACCGAGGGTGGTGCCGCCGCTACTGCCACGACGCTTCTCAACGATCTCGATATCAATTTTTCCGACTACGCTGGCACTGATTCAATCGATATCGTTGGAACAAACGTGGACGGAGCTTCCTTTTCAATCAATCTTCCTGTTGGTTCGACTTCGACAATTGGCGAAATTGTTGATGCAGTCAATGCCGAGCTTGACGGTGCCTCAATGTCGATAGACGTTCAGGGAAACTTGGTCGTGACGGCTGACGAGGTTGGCAACGCATTCCTCAGCTTGAATATCGAGGATGCACCTGGAAACGTTGGTGACACGAGTTTTAACGATAGCGGTTTCGTGATCGAAACAGATGGCAATGATGGAGCTCGATTTGAGTCAACCATCCAAATCTTCGACTTGCGAGGCGCGCCGCACGCGATTCAAGTTTCATTTGAGAAACAGGATGCTAATCGTTGGGACGCAAAATTTTCATCAGGCAGTGACGAAGTCACCATCGCAGACGGATTGGTTTCGGAAATTACTTTTAACGAAGACGGTACGTTTCAAGTTGTGGGTGGAACGGATCTCGGTGACGCTAACTTCGAACTCAACATTGAAGGGTTGACGGGCGGGCAAACGATCCTCGTTTCACTGGAGAATCTGACACATCAAGCAACCAACTTCAGCGCGACCTACGATCAAGACGGTTTCCCACCTGGCAACATTGTCAGTGTCGGCGTGACCGCGGATGGCGTGCTTGAAGGCATTGCGACGAATGGTCGTCGAGTCGACATCGCGCAACTCGCCGTCGCCACTTTTGTGAACAATCAGGGATTGGAGGGGGTCGGTGGAAACTTTTACGTTTCTTCGTCGAACAGCGGTGTCGCTCAAATCGGACCAGCCTTGTCGGGCGGTGGTGGTGAGATTCGTGGCGGACAACTAGAGACATCCAACGTCGATGTCGCGCTTGAATTTACTCAACTGATCGTGGCACAACGAGGTTTCTCGGCCAACGCAAGATCCATCACAGTGGCGTCTGAGGTTCTTGAAGAACTCAACGGAATCGTTCGATAGCTCAATCAGCAACGATAGGAATTTAGGACGAACGCAATTTCGGTGACAAGGACGCAGCAGAATGATCAGCAGAGAAAATCAATTTGACGAATCCAATTCGAAAGAAAATTCCAATCCACCCAAGAACCGCCGAAGTCGATTTCGCTTGCGGTTGCCAAAAAGTTCATATCTTGCTGCCACGATTCAGGGCATGAATTACGAGGTTGGCGAGATCGCAGAACACAGTTTGGTTGTGACTTCAGATCAGGTTCTCAACAAAGACGGAAAGTGTGTTGGTACGATCTTTTGGAGTGATGGAACATCATCTTCATTCTCCGGAGAGATCGGTCGACAGAGCGACCAGGGTCGCGTCATCTGGAAAGTGCGTGGACTCACGACACGACACGTACTTCAAGAGCAACGCCGTTTGTTAAAGCTGTTTCCAGAGACCAAGAGTAGTGACTTGAGGGTGGAAATTTTTAGTCCAGATGGCTAACCGTTTTAAGTTCGCCAAATCAAAATCGTTTCAACTGACTGCGTGGAGAGTATTTGATGCACAAAATCAGAAGACCTCACTTTCAAAACAGACGCCGCGTTTTTCGATTGCGATTTCCCAGCGACTCTTTGTTGACCGCAACGATCAATTCGCGAGAGTACGAGCTCATCGAAGTTTCTGAATTTGGATTGGTCGTTACAAGCGAAGATATCCCTTGCGTTGAGGGCCAAAGCGAGGGCCAATGCGAAGGCACGATTCATTGGAATGATGGGCGATCAACGAAATTCACAGGAGAGCTTGGCCGGCTTAGCGATTTTGGTCGAGTGATTTGGAAGGTTCAAGGAATTTCAATGAGCGATATTGTCAAAGCTCAGCGGGAACTAATTGTGCGATACCCTGGTCGCACGTTGCGGAAGATGTCGGCAGAAAGAACAAGTGTTTGACGCAACGCTAAGTTGTTGCGAGCGGTGGAAGCAAGCTTCAGGCTGACGAATTGTGTTGTTTCTGTCTAAGAGCCTGTCCAATACTTGTGAGCCGTTGGCGCTAGCCTCGGGCTAGGACTACCAGCAAAATAAGCCGCTGGTTCGGCTGGCCCGAGGCTGACGCCTTCGGCTCACTGAATATCCTCTTGGTGTTGGTGTTGGTGTTCGGATAGGGCTAAGCCACTTTCTCGGCACGTCGAATGAAGTTCAGAATTTCAGCGACGGCTTGGTAGAGGTCCATTGGAATTTCGCCTCCGACTTTTACATTCGCATACAAAAATCGCGCGACTGGTTTTCGCTCGACAACCGCAACGCCGCTTTCTTTGGCAACCCGAATGATTTGAAACGCGAGATGATCAGCACCCTTGGCGATCACGATCGGAGCTGCCGAAACTTCTGGATCGTAACGCAATGCCACGGCAAAGTGGGTTGGGTTGGTGATGACAACGGTCGCCTTGGGAACCTCTTGAACAACGCGCTTGCGAGCCATTTCGCTTTGAAGCTTCCGAATGCGAGCCTTGATTTGAGGATCGCCGTCGTTTTCTTTGTTCTCGTCGCGAACTTCCTGCTTGGTCATCATCAGGTCTTTTTTCTGTTTCCAAATTTGAAATGCCAGATCAATTAGTCCAATGACCACCATCAGGATTGCAGTCGCAAAACCAATCGCCAGGATCAATTCCGCTCCGACAACCAGCATCTGGCCATAGGTGAGCGACCCACTCAGCGAGATTTCCTTAAATCGCGCCACGGTGATGTAGTAAGAAGCCGCCACGATCGCAGCAGATTTTGCGATCGCAATCGCGCCACGGTTCAGCGCTCTAGTCGAAAAGATTCTTTTGAAACCAGCGATCGGTGACGCTTTGCTCCACTTGAGTTCAAGCGGCTTTGACGTGAGGTTGAATTTGGTTTGAAGCGTTCCAGCGACCACGGAAACCGCGGCCAGAGGCAACATGAGTCCGAGACACGCCCATCCGACTTGCTCAATATTCTGTCGAACGGCAAGCAAAATTGTTTCTGGCTCCGCAATCATCGGATCGAAAAATGTTAATCGTTGGCGAATCGTATTTAGAATTGAATCGAAAAACCAACGACCCATCCCTAAAAAGAAAATCATCGCGACGAGCACGATCAAGCCGCCCATCAATTCCGTGCTGAACGCAAGCTGTCCCTCCTCGAACGCTTTCTCCCAGCGCCGAGCCGTTGGTTCTTCTGTTGGATCGCCATTTTGCTCACTCAAAATAGGCCGCCATTAATTCAAGGTCTGCTTGATATCGCAAGAAGTACAACTCCATCGACTTTAAGATGATTGGCATGAAGATAAACATGCAAAGAATGCCAAGGCCACTTCGAATGCCCATGCCAACGGAGAACAAGTTCAGTGTCGGTGCCGCTTTGTTCAGCAACGCCAATCCAACGGTCAAGACGAACATTACGATCCCAATGGGACCTACGATCAATCCTCCATATTCCGAAAGTACATTCGCCGATTGGACAAATAGTTCAGTCGGTAAATCGAACAGGTCAATCTTGCCCGCCAATTCTGTCAATGAAACGTGCAGGAACAGGATTAGAAAATGGTGCATGTTCAAGCCGAAGAACAATAGCACGGCGAGCGTCTCAAAAATCGTTGTGACAAGCGTTGAAGAATCAGTGCTGCCAGGACTAGAAACGGAAGCAAGCGAAAGTCCAACTTCCTGGCCGACGTACGCGCCTGCGATCTTCGCTGGTACAAACATGAATCCAAGAACGACGGCCAGCAAAAATCCAATCCCAATTTCTTTGCCAATCAGCAACACAGAAGTCACGATGTCAATTTGCTCGGTCACAAACATTTCTGCCGGCAGGCTGCCGTACCAAAACACTGTTAACCCCATCGCCATGCCGGATTTGACTAACGTCGGAAGTTGCTTTTGTCCGAACAGAGGGAAGAACGCAATGAATGAAGAGACTCTTGCGAGGATCAGGACAAAGGTGAAGATTTGCTGTTCTACGGTCATTCAGGTTTCGCCGTCATGGCTTTGATTGTTTTTGTGAGCGTTAGTTTTGGATAGTCGTTGATTGCTGAAATTGTGGCATTTCACTCCGTGAAATAGCGCCAGACCTGATGCGAAGCGAAGGTTGTTTTAAGAGTAAGAGTAAGAGTAAGAGTAAGAGTAAGAGTAAGAGTAAGA
>CAYMFZ010000033.1:0-7334 GCA_964389585.1 uncultured Pirellulaceae bacterium
CCATCAAAGTCTTCGCCCAGTCCAATTGGAAGCTGAAACAAAATGACTTCGACGCCAAGTTTTTCTCGCATCTGGTCGGCGACTTTAAACGGATCGGCACCCGTTCGGTCCATCTTGTTGACGAACGCAAGACGTGGAATGCCGTATCGCTTCATCTGGCGATCAACGGTCAGCGATTGGGCTTGAACACCACCGACGGCACAAAGAACAAGAACGGCTCCGTCGAGAACACGAAGCGAACGTTCGACTTCAACTGTGAAGTCAACGTGGCCCGGAGTATCGATCAAGTTAATTGTGTGGTCGTTCCAGGTAACCTGAGTCGCGGCACTGGTGATCGTGATCCCACGCTCTTTTTCAAGTTCCATGTGGTCCATCGTTGCGCCGTCACCGCCACCACGAACGTCTTCGATCTTGTGAATTCGACCGCAGTAGAAAAGAATGCGCTCGCTCAGAGTCGTTTTGCCCGAATCAATGTGGGCTGAAATTCCGATGTTCCGATAGTTCTTCAGGTTCATCAATGCACCGTCAACAATTACGTTTGTCCCTAAGGGTTAAAAATCCTGAGCTGGGGGGCTACAGAATGTTTGGGCAAAAGCCCGGCTAAATGAGGCTACACACCTCGCGCTTCGGAGACATAAAACGTCCCAAGAAGCTCAGCTATACAAAAATCTGGTCACTTATGTCTAGGTTGATTGGCGAAAAGTGGTTCGCTTCAAAAGCTAGACAAGTACGCAGACATTTATTTAGTGCGAAAAACGATGGTTCCGGTTCACAACCAGATCCAATCGTGCGATTCCATGCAGAGGTCTGAAAGTCGGTTGGGGTCAAGACTTTCATGACAAAGGCAAGAATTCTGCCAGTCGCGTAATCTTAGTTGATACAACCCTTTCGGAAAGGCCACTTTTCGGTTTTTTACGCGTTAAGTTGGCCTCTGCGATCTTTGGAAAACGGAATCATACGAATCTGAATCGAAATCAAATGGCCGTTTTGGTGGTAGGCGGACCAACCATGCTGAGGGCCGGATGGACGGCTCAAAACCCTGTGGTTTCCAATTTCACATTGCATGGTGCTAGGGTCTTCATGATTCGCGGAATTTCGATAGAGTCGGTGGATGGATAACGATTTCAGATCGAGATTTTTTTGAATTCGTGTCATACTGGGATCATGAAACTGTCGTGATCTCGAAACTGTCAATTCAACTTTAGATACGGGAGCCCATCTCTTGGCTCGATTTTCATTTTCAACACTCGTCGTCGCAATGATCCTTTGTCCATATGTCGGGCAAGCTCAGGCAAAACAGGACGATAAAACGCCTAAACCTAAAACCGCAATCTTGGAGCCCGCAACCGACGAAGGCGAAGCTGCGATCGCGCAGTTCAAATACCCCGAGAATTTGAAGTGCGAACTTTACGCGGCTGAGCCCGATGTTGCGAACATTGTTGCGTTCCATCGTGACTACCAAGGCAACCTTTACGTTTGCGAAACGTTTCGTCAGGAGAAAGGCGTCGAAGACAATCGGCGTCACGCGCATTGGATGGACGAAGAGTTGGCAGCTCAAACGGTTCAAGATCGCATCGATTACATCCGCAAATACATCCCGGACGCGGATACTGCTTACACCGAGCATGACGATCGAATTCGATTGCTTCGAGATACGAATGGAAATGGCAAACCAGATTCAGTTGGGGTTTTCTCTGACGGATACAACAAGCTGGAGATGGGAACTGGCGCGGGCGTGCTTTCGTATCGCGGCAAAGTTTACTACACGTGCATTCCGGATCTGTTCGAACTTCAGGACACTAACAACGATGGCGTCGCCGATGTGCGAAAGTCGCTTCACACCGGCTACGGAGTTCGGTTTGCGTTTCGCGGCCACGACATGCATGGCTTGATCGTTGGGCCTGATGGTCGCTTGTATTTCAGCATTGGAGATCGCGGCTACAACATCTCGCCTACGATCAAAGATCCTGCTTCGGGAGCCGTTTTTCGCTGCGAGTTAGATGGAAGCAATCTTGAGGTCATCGCAACGGGACTTCGCAATCCACAAGAACTTGCGTTCGATGATTACGGGAACCTATTTACTGGCGACAACAATTCAGACAGCGGGGACATGGCTCGCTGGACTGAGATTGTCGAAGGTGGCGACACTGGCTGGAGAATGTACTACCAATATCAAGAAGATCGCGGGCCATTCAACCGAGAGAAGATCTGGTACCCGTACAACGAAGATACGCCGGCCTACATTGTGCCGCCGATCATCAACATTTCGGATGGTCCATCTGGTTTGGAATATTATCCGGGAACTGGATTTGGCGACGAGTTTAAAGGACGTTTTTTCTTATGCGATTTTCGCGGAGACGCGTCACGCAGTGGTGTTCGCTCGTTTCGAAATCAAGCCAAGGGCGCGACTTGGGAGTTGGTCGAAGATGAGCAGCCGTTTTGGAACATGCTTGTAACCGATATCGACTTTGGCTCCGACGGAAAACTCTACGCTTCGGACTGGGTGTTCGGTTGGAACGGCGAAAACAAAGGTCGACTTTACACTTTCGAAGATCCAGTTCAGCAAGAAACAGCCATCGTCAAACAAGTCGAGGCTTTGCTTCGCTCAGGTTTGAAGAATCAGAAGACGGATGATTTAAAGGCGCTAATCGGACATGCTGACCAGCGAATTCGACAGGAAGCACAATTTGAATTGGTTGATCGTGGCGACGTGCTGACGTTAAAGTCAGTTGCCAGGGACACCGAACAAGACGAGCTTGCCCGTATTCATTCGATTTGGGGACTGGGGCAACTTGGTCGAGGGGCGGCACGTAATAAAAAGTCATTTGACACCGCGTTCTTGAATCACTTGCTTGGAGATGCGAACAGCCAAGTCGTTTGTGCGGCGGCGGGAATCGCGAGCGACATTGGTTTTGAAGATGCTCCCCGCGTTGCGAAACTGCTTGAGCACAGCAACCATCGCGTTCGGTATTGCGGCGCGATGGCGCTTGGCAAAATGGGAACGGAAAATGAAGTTGAGCACGTCGCAAACATGCTTGTAGATAACGCCGATAAGGATCCCATTCTTCGTCACGGCGGAATCATGGCGCTCAAAGGGATCCTGATGCGAAATGTCGCGCCGGACACAAGTCTCGTGCCGAAATTGGCAAATCACGATTCGCGAAGTGTTCGAATCGCGTTGTGCATCACCATGCGAAAAGTGCTGACGTCGAACGCGGAAAATTCTTACAAGGCAAAGCTGGAAGCCCAAAAGGTCATTGGCCCAATGCTCGCCGATTCCGACAAGCAAATCGTATTGGAAGCCGCCAGAATTATTCACGACGTCAATGTCGAGCCATTGATGATTCAGCTCGCTTCGTTGATTGATAATGTCGATGCAATCGCGGATTCCGATCCGCTCCTCCGTCGCGTTATCAGTGCCAACGTTCAAGCCGGCGTTAAGAAAAATGCTGAGGCTTTAGCGAAACTGGCAATGAATGAGGATGTGGATGAGGCTCGTCGAATCGATGCGGTTAAAGCACTTGGTGATTGGGCCGCTCCACCTGCTCGCGTCATGGTGTTGCATGATTGGCGTCCAACGGATCCAAAAAGTCGTAACGTGATGGACGCACGAAACGCGGTCGAGTCGAACTTTTCAGCCCTGACCAGTGGAGCTCAGAAAATCACCAGTGCTGCAATCGCTGCGGCTGGAGATTTGAGTTTGACCGCCATTGGAATGGACCTTGAGAAAGTTGTCTTGGCGGATGCAACCACGCCCGAGACGCGCGTTTCAGCTTTGCGAAGCCTCGGGCAGTTGAAGCATGAGGGGCTCGATAAAGTCTTGGATCAAATGGAGTCGCAATTCGATACGCTGTCAGGAGAAATGCCTGGAGTCGTGATCGACATGATGGCGAAAACTGATGAAGCTCGCGCTCTCCGGCTTATCGAAACGTCGCTGGACAAAGGCAAGATGGTCGCCAAGCAATCGGCGTTGGAGACGATGGGCAAAATGAAGAGCGATGAATCGGCGGCGCTGTTGGCTTCGTTGCTGAAACGGGTAAGCGCCGATGACCTTGATCCAACGATTCGCCTTGATGTCTTGTTGGCGGCAGAGAAACGCACCGAACAGCCTGTCAAAGACTTGCTTGATGCCTACGTCGCGGCAACGGTTAAAGCTGATGATCCGGCTTCGAATTACATCAATGCAGCCAACGGTGGTAATCACGATAAAGGCTCGACGGTCTTCTACGGAAAAACAGAAGTTTCTTGCGTTCGATGTCACCGAATCGATGGAACTGGCGGCAAAGTCGGCCCTGATCTTTCTTCGATTGGTCTAACTAAAGATCGAACTTACTTGCTCGAATCAATCGTGCATCCCAACAAAGTGATCTCTGAGGGATTCGCTCAAGAGAAAGTTCTTACGATCGACGGTGAGTTGCTCGTTGGAATCGTCAAACGTGAATCAGAAAAGACGTTGGTCTTAATGGATGCGGATGGCAAAGAGATCGTGATTGAACAAGACGACATCGACGATCGCAAGCCTGGAAAGTCTTCGATGCCTGACGACCTCGTCAAGCAACTGACGAAAAAAGAGATTCGTGATCTTGTTGAGTTCTTGGTCTATCGAAAGTCGAAACCTCAAAACGAAACGGAACACGAGTAAATAGGGGGTTGTCTTCTTGGGCAGCGGAAAACCGGAATTACCAACTCATTGCTGGTTCGTGGTTTTACGGTAACTTCTGCCGGGGGTGACCTATTCTGAATTAATTCGTCTGGTAAACGCATGAAAGTAAATTGTAGCTGTGGTGCGGTTTACCAAGTGACTCCGGCGATGGCGGGAAAAAAAGTTAAGTGCAAGAAGTGCTCTTCAACTTTTCAAATTCCAAACAAACCGAGCGTACGTCCAACGGGCAGCCAGCTTCCTCCTCGGAAGTCTGTTGCCCAGCGTCGGGCAGAAGCGGAGGCGGCGGGTCGAGCGCCGGCCGGCCAACGTCAATCCAGAACCACAGGCCATGCCCGCGCGAAAACGCCAGCAGAACTTAAGAAAGAACGGGAAGATGCCGTTCTTAATAAGTTCATCGACCCCGGTCGAAAAACGCTTGAGGAACAGATCGTCGAACGTCGACAGGACCGGATAGAGCAACTTCGCGTGACCAATAGCGCGAGGTATATCGTCGTTGGTATCGTCCTGATCGCGTTAGGTGCCGGTGCATTCTTCTTGTTTCAGTACATGGACGACAGCGGTTTAAGAATTGGTGGTGGCGTCGGTCGTCGGTGGGGGATATTGAGCATCGTGACGTTGCTTTACTACACCAAAGCTCAATGGTGGTTGCCCGCTATTCTTTTTTTGGCTGCGGCCTATCACTTCTTGATCGGCATCAGTTCGCTTATGCGGATTGTCGATATCGACGACGAAGAAGGGATTCCCGAGCATTTCGGGGGCTGAAAGCCTACCCAAAACTTGTGAGCCGTAGGCACTAGCCTCGGGCCAGTCCAACGAGTGAATTGTTTTTGCTGAATATCTTGGCCCGAAGCCTACCTTCGACTCAAAGATGAGTAGCTTCTTAATTTTGGGATTGGCTCTTAAACTTTCCGTTATTCAATTGGAATTTCAAATTGAGTCGGCATCACAAATCTTTCTTGCCAATCCTCAAAATTTACTGTGACAGTAACAGAGTCTGTGTCTGCGTTTTCGGGAACCTGAACCAGGCTGTAGAAGGTATCGCCTCAGCACCGTTGGTCTAGCGTTACGAGTTTCTCAATTGAATCCGCATTGGGGTCGTTGCTTGCAAATTCAAACCGGGCCACAGGGGAAACAGGATTGCCAATTTCTCGCGTAAAGATGGGAGCCGCTGCCCGCTTGTTAGATTCGCGATCGAGCAACTGATTTACAACCGCTCTGATGGCAAATTTCGTTTCCTGGTCCTTTGCCATTGTCAATTCACTAGTCTTCAAGCCAAATTCCAAACGGCCTGTCAGGTGAGCGATTTTCGACTGATCAATTTTAGACGTTAGCCAGACGGGAATCGCAACGGCATCTTGATTATCAACTCGATTGATTTTTGCGAGCGACCATCCGTTGTCCAATTGTCCTTCAACGAACCCCGGCTGCAGTCGTTTAAGTTCCTTCTGCAAGCCAGTGGTTTCAAGTGAGAGTTCATAAGTTCCAAAGCCAAGTTTGCCAAGTCGAAAAACGGTCTGGCTGTTGGGCGATTCACTGACGATCTTTTCATCCGAACTGAATTCACCATCAGAGTTTCGATCCACGTAAACCGTGTCTTCAATGGCCCCTAACCAAAACTTCTCACTCGCTACGACATCCGTCACGAGAAGAGCGTATTTCGCGTTCGGCGATTCAAGTGGTTTGGTCAAGGCGTATTTGATTGGCGGATTGGCGGTTGCCACATCGGTCGACGAAACAGGCGGGTTGGTCGTCCCGTTCTCGCACCCGAACAGCAACGTAAGCGACAGCAAAGCCAAGATTGGAAGGTAGGTGTTTCTCATTTGATAGTGACCGAAGCGGTGAGGTGGAGATAACAACCTGAATTCATCAGGTTGATATTGTCGTTGTTTCTTAGATTGAATTGTCTTGTAAGTTTTGGGGCCGAGTCGTCAGGGGCAGTCGTCGACAGCCGATAGTCCTAAATGTGTAGGGTTTATCCCGAGGCCAAATATTCGACTAACGATTAGTCGAAGGCGTTAGCTTCGAGTCTGATTAATTAGCAAAACAAACCACTCGTTGGACAGGCCCGAAGCTAGCGCCTACGGCTCACAAGTCGTGAGACAGATTCTTAATCTAATCGACACATTCTAACCGACTTTGCCATTCGTCTCTTTTGGGTTCTTCTTCCGTTTCTTTTTATTCGGTTTCGCTTTTTCGATTGTTGGGTAGAACTTTGAATTGACATGTTCTTTATCCATGATCGCCTCAATCTGTTTGACGATGTTTTCGTGTTGCGCTGCAAGATCCGTACTCTCGCCCGGATCTTCATTCACATCAAATAATTTTAATGCTTCTTTGGTGCCAGTTCGAAAGCCTTTCCATTGGTCCATTCGAACCGCCTGTTGAAACGGATGGTGAATCTCGAAATAGATCGAATCAATCGGTTCTTGGACTTGCCCCATTAACGTGGGGACGACAGAAACGCCGTCGAGTTTCTGGTCTTTCAAAACTGATGACTTTTCAACGCCAGCCAGATCGCAACAGGTCGGAAATACGTCAACCATCGACCAAGCAAAATCGCTTGAAGCTCCGCTG
This sequence comes from uncultured Pirellulaceae bacterium, assembly GCA_964389585.1. Taxonomy (GTDB): domain Bacteria; phylum Planctomycetota; class Planctomycetia; order Pirellulales; family Pirellulaceae; genus Mariniblastus. The sequence continues at coordinate 7,238 of CAYMFZ010000033.1, forward strand.
GGAATTTTACCCGGCCAGCGAGCAACCATGGCTGCCCGCAAACCGCCTTCGGTGAGTTGACGTTTTACACCTCGGAAAGGCTGCCCACTTTTGAGTG
>CAYMFZ010000033.1:7344-13924 GCA_964389585.1 uncultured Pirellulaceae bacterium
TCGATCTTCAACTCTTTGAGAAGTGCCAATAGTTTTCCAACGGTTTCGTCCGCCCGCGTTACCATCGCGGCGTACTGTTTGACTTGCGGCTGCCATGCTTTTTCGGCGTAAATTTTATAAGCATTGGTCTCGTGTGGGATCACGTATTTGCCATGCGGAAGCGTGTAAGGCAAATACAAAAAGAACGGCTTGTCTTCGTTCGCATTGTTTCGAACAAAATCTAATGTCTCTTGTTCGAATAGATCATGAACGTAAGTTGTTTCTGCTCCATCGGCATTTCCAGGGATCTCCATTCGCTTGCCATCTTTCCAGAGCCAATCCGTGTAATGGTTGTGGGCGTGGACTTGGTCGAGGTAGCCGAAAAAGTGATCAAAGCCTTGATTGTCGGGAGTACCTGGTGTGTCGGCATTGCCAAGTCCCCATTTGCCGATTCCGGCTGTCGTGTAGCCTGCGGCTTGCATCGCGGCGGCAACCGTCACATCGTTCTTGTCAAGAAAAACTAAACCCTTGTGGCTTAATTCGTTCTGCAACGCAGTCGTTTTGTTGTCTCGCCGTTTGCAGTGGCCGGTGTGAAGCCCTGTCATCAAAACACAACGAGTCGGTGCGCACACGGCAGACCCGGAATAGTGGTGGTTGAACCGCATGCCTTCTCGGCACATTTGATCAAAGGTCGACGTTTGGATATCAGTCGAACCAAACGCGCCGAAGTCCGCGTATCCTGCATCATCGAGCATGATGTAAATGATGTTGGGTTTCTTCTTTGCCAGCTCATGTGTGGAGAAAGCGATCGGTTTATTCGCTTGGCTTGATCCAGCCATGCTCACGAGCAAGAAAGTGAGCAACGTTAAATTCAGCAGGCGTTTGGGAAGAAAGTTTTGCATCTTGAATTCTTGTCTGTAAAGAAGTGCAGTTGAAAGACGATCGGATAGGAGAACTTCAGGTAACCAGATTCTAGACGTTGGATCCAAGTTTTGCGAAACCCTAAAAGTCACTTGCGCTAACATGCGTCGAATAAGCTTCGAAACCGCCAAAGTCTTCTTGGATTGCTGCAGAGTCCCAGTTTGAAAGTGGGCTAGGTACTCATGGGTCAGCTTTTGGCGTCACGAATCGCGGCCATAACTTGAAAAAACGACTTTGCAGTTCTCCTGCAAAGTCAGTCAGGCGTTTGTTATTTGGTTTGAAAACGGTTACGCTTTGAAGGTTGCAGAGAGGTGGCAAATGAAAAGCACTCTTGATCTACAAGGTCTTATTTTCGTTTCAATTCTCTACCAGTGGTTCAAGAAATTTTGTTGATGTGAGAAAAATATGAGTGGTCTTCTAGATATTTTCGAAGCGATTTTGGCTCCTCCAGAAAAATCAAAGCGCCGAGAGCCTCAGCGAGGAAGTGGTGGAAGCAAGCGTTCGGATCGACGCGTTGAGCTTCCGCATTTAGAAGAGTTGCCTGCCCCCGGTCGTGGTGGAATCGGTGACGTCATGCACTCTGTCGTGCAAATCGTTGCGATGCGATCGGCGTTCATGGGAGGAATGACTTCGGCTTGGACTGGATCTGGAACGATCGTTCATCCGCAGGGAATCATCTTGACCAACTGCCACGTCGCCAACCCGCGAGCGATGGGAATGTCTTCGCCACCAGCAGACCGCTTGGGAATTGCGATGACAGAAAATTCGGATCGCGCGCCCGCACTTAGCTATTTCGCAGAAGTCGTGGCCTATAACGCTGATCTTGATCTTGCTGTTTGCCGAATCACACACGACGTTAAGGGACGACCTGTAAGACGTCTGAAGTTACCATCTGTGACGCTGGGCGATTCGGATGAGTTGGATCTAGGCGACAAGATTTCGATTTTCGGTTACCCCGGAATCGGTGGTGAAACGGTGACTTATACTTCAGGTAACGTCGCAGGATTTTCGAGCGAGAAAACCGTTCGAACACCTCGTGCTTGGATCAAAACAGATGCGACGATTGCTGGCGGGAACAGTGGTGGAACCGCCGTGAATAAGAATGGTCGTTTGGTTGGTGTGCCAACTCAAGCTTCTGCCGGAACAGGTGTTACTCCTGTCGATGCGCGGCCTGTGTTAGATACCAACAAAGACGGACGAGTCGATCAGCGTGACACGCCAATGGCGATTGGTGGTTTCATCAATGGCCTTCGACCAGTGAATCTTGCGATTCCATTGCTTGAAAAGGCTGGAATGCGAATCGCTGCGGATCGGGTGGCGGACGAAGAAGTTGCCGAACACAAGCCCGCACCAATTCGTGGCTTTGATTTTGACGCTATTCGCGAAAAGCCATCCTTCTCAAACCTTTTGTTCTCGACGCAAGTCACTGATGACGGTCGTCCAATTCATCCAACGCACGCAATTCCCAGTGGCGTGGATGAAGTCTACGCTTCGTTTGATTACGACAACATGCGAAACGGAACACCGTGGAGTGCGGTTTGGATGAACGAGGGAAATATCATCATCGAGCAGAAAGAAGATTGGGATGATGGCGAGTCGGGTCGAAAAACAGTGAAGATCAGTAACCGACGTGGAGTTCCCAACGGCGAATACGATCTCGTGCTAGGCATTGGTGGAGAAATCTCGCAGCAGGGCAAAATGCTGGTCGGAAATCGAGTTGATGAATCCGACAGCGAAGTCTCAGGTCGAATTGTCGACGAAGGTTCTGGCCGTGGTATCGAAGGCGCATTGGTTATCGTTCTAAAGCCTCGCGCCTCAATGCGTTCGTTCCTTTCTCGCCGAAACGAAGAGGACGTTCAGACTTCAACGGAGACGGATCGCAATGGAAATTTCAAGCTTCCAGAGCAATTGCCCAAAGGCCAAGCGTATAGTCTGGTCGTCGCGGCTCGAGGCTATTTGCCGCTAACAGTCGAAGGTGCTTTACGGCTGAGTCCGGGTGCTCCTGAGGACGCGAATGTCGGCGAGATCGAGCTGGAAAGAGATTAGTCTCGAAGAGAACTCAAATTAGCTTTTTCAATGTCAGCTCACTCTCACAAGTGAGCTGACGTTTTTTCTTCACAGTTGAGTTTCGATGCGACCTTGTAGTCACTGCAGGACTCCTATCGCAAATGATCAAAACTACTGCGATGAGTGCGCGTCTTTCGAATCAAATTCGCATGTCGAGGAAGCGGGGAAGTCAGAAGATTTGAGTACAAATCACGATGATACGCGTGAGATTGACGCTGATCTTGTGCTCCTAACGGTTTTTATTGGGCTCTGTGTTTTAGTCGGATTTCTAGTAGGTCTGATGCTTGATGGATGGAGGGGCGCTGGAATAGGAGCCTTAATCGCATTTGGGTTTCTTCTGTCTTTTCGAGCATTCTGATCAAGCACCTCCAAGAACTGCAAAGTCGAAATTCGATTCGACTTGCGTTGATTGTTGGGCACGTTTAGTGGGTAACTTTTGCCGGAAGTTTCCAAGACTTACGCACGACCCAATTTCAGTAAACGTATTATCGATAAATGAGTCCACTCATTGGCTTGGCAACTCTCGGCAAGAGTCACCCACTAAGCTTCGTGTACATACTTTGAAGGCTGCAACTTTTTTCAAAGTGACTTTGCAATTCTCTGGATCAAGCGCTTTATCCCACTGAGCCAGCGGCGCTAGCCTTGGGCCGGAATCAACAGCGAAACAAGCCACTCGTTGGGCTGGCCCGAGGCTAGCGCCTACGGCTCACAACTTTTTGATCAAAGCCTTACTAATCCGCGAAATCAAAACCGCCGTTGACGGGGACGATTTGGCCGGAGATGAAACTCGCGCCGGCGGAGCAAAGGAACGCAGCGACTTTTGCGATGTCGGTTGGAGATCCCCAACGATTCATTAGCGATTCATGCTTGGCTCGTTCGTTCCAGTAATCGGAAGACTGCTCGCCCCAGTCAGTTTTGATCCAACCAGGCGCAATGCAGTTGACTCGTACTTGGGGCGCGTAGCTCTGGGCCAGGCTTTTGGTCATCGACATGATGGCCCCTTTGGTTGTCGCAAACAGTTCGCCACTTTCGCCCGCCATCCCTTGCCAAGCTTGATCCCAGCCCATGTTGAGAATGACTTTCTCGCCACGTGCTGCGTTGTTTTCAGTCATCAACTCCCCTGCCCTACGGGAAAGCATCAACGTCGCCTTCACATCGACCTCAAACAGAAAGTCGAGTTTTTCGGATAGTGAATGCTTGGCGTGATCGCCAGTCAGCACATCACCACCTGCGTTGTTGATCCAATAATCAATTCCCGATTTCCAGCTCCATGCTTCGTCGACGAACGCGTTCCAATCTGGAGTTTTTGAAAAATCTTCAAGCACGCAATGATTATCGGTCTTCATTCCGTCCAGTTTGGACTTCATCGCTTGCATGGCTTCGGAGTCGGAACGTCCATGCAGGATAATGTTCGCACCTTGTTCTGCCAGTTCGATCGCAATGGCACTGCCAATACCAGTAGATGAACCGGTCACCATTGCCGTTTTTCCATGCAATGGCTTGTCAGAATTGGTTGAAGGCTCACTCATTGAGCCACCGTTGGAAGGCGAAAACAAGCGGCCTCGACTTCGCTACGGAGGACAACCAAATCGCCGTAGAGGCAAATTGTATTCCAGCAAATTCCATCAATCGTATCGATGGAGTCAAGCTCGACATACTCATCGGGATTGGCTTCGATGAGGAACAAAACGCCCCATTCCGAATGAACAAGAAGCTTGTCTCCGACCAGCAGGATTTGCCCGTTACCAAATCTCCCACGCTGTTTCCATTTCCTTTTCAATCCTGAGGCTGTTGAACATATCCATCGGAGAGCGAGAAAGCAAATTTCGAATCCGGAGAGGCTGGATCTGAGAAAACGACAGGGTTGGTGAACTTGGTTTTTAAGACGCGAGGGTTCTTGCTTACAGATTCAATGATCCAATCATTGTCGGCTTGGATGACTTTGATTTCTTCGCCACCCATGCTGTATCCTTTGGAAAGAATCAAATGAGCGTCGCCTTTCTCGTCTTCGCCCAAGTAAGTGACTTGAGAGCAGTTTGCATCTGCGTTGCTATTACCCGATCTTGCGTAACTCCAAAGTTCTTCACCCGATTCGGCGTCATGTCCGACCGCGCAGTTCTCAGCCATCAAAAGTATTTGGCGTTTGTCGTCGATGGTGGCGAGCGTCGGCGAACCATAAGAGATCATCCGCTTGCCGCCTCGCCATTTTTCTTCGCCAGTTTTTTTGTCGAACGCAATCAAAGTTGCGGTCTTGTCGTCTTCGCCCCCTGCATCCGCTGGACCTCCTGCTGGAACAACAACCAAGTTGTCGTAAACGAGAGGTGATGCGCTTCTACCCCACAACATCGTTGAAGTTTCTGTTGAGTAGTCCAGACCCATACTGTTCTGTGTGATGACCTGGTTGATGCCAACAAGCTTGGGGACATCGGCCGTCCAAACCGTTTCGCCTGTTGCACCATCGAGACAATCAAGCACGCCTGTTCCACTTGTTACATAGACGAATCCATCATCGATGGTGGGAGTCGCTCTAGGGCCGACCTTGCCCATGGCGGCAAGATCTTCGTGCCGCCGATTGCTCTTGTTGATCCAAAGTAATTCACCCGTTTCAACGTCGTAACAAGTGACACATTCATTGGCACCGCGTTGCTCCTGAGTGATCGCGTTTCCATTGACGACAACAAACCCTGACCAGCCTTCGCCGATGCCGACTTTCCAAAGTAATTCCGGCGGCGTTTCCCAGTTATCGGCAAGCGTCACCGTCGAAACTTGAGCGTTCCGATTCGGTCCAAGGAATTGGGCGAAATCGTTTGGTGTGTTTGTCTTAAGGTCGACTTGAGTTGCGTCAGAATCTTTGCGGGGAGCGTAGTCGACTGTTCGACTCCAAAAACGCGGCTTGAATCCTGTAAGTCCAACGTCGCCATTCACATTGGGATAGTAAAGACTGAAAAAACCGACGGGAGCCAAGAACAAAAGCAGGCCAAGGATCCGTTGCTTGCCCCAAAACAATGCCCAGAAACACCACATCATTAACGTGATTAAGCCCAACAACATCGTCAGGAGCCAAGCGATCGCTGGGTCGAGCCCGAAGTTTTCATTCAAGTAAAACGCTTGCCAATGCATGACAAATAGAATGATAGAAATCAGCCCGGTCCAGATTAACATCTTGCGAGGAAATCTGGATTTTGGATTCAACGGTTCGTCGTTCATGGCGTCACAGGATCAAGTGAATTGATTCAAAAACCGACAGGTTAGTCTGCGGTTCAGGATATCAAAGCGTCATGTCTTGGAACAGGTGAACCCTACTTTGTTCATGCGACAAATTGAAATTGTTTACAGATTGATAGTGAAACCTGCGCGTGTTCTTCTTCCAACGGGCCGCTGAATTAATACTGGTCGGTCATTAAAGTTTGGCGGATGAAAAGCTGACGGGCAGTAGGGATCAGCATATATCGTAGGTGAAGAGCCATGCATGATCGGGCGAGGTTGGACGATCGGTTGAATCCCAATTGTTTGAATCCCAATCGTTTGGAGCCGATGAATTACGTTGTCACTGACGCCCGTCGATTTCAATTGGATCAAATCATTGGTTGAAAGCTTTTGAGCGAAACCGTTG
>CAYMFZ010000033.1:13934-19435 GCA_964389585.1 uncultured Pirellulaceae bacterium
ACTTGGTTCAGAATCAACTCGTCACTCAATCCGCTTTGCGACATCTGAATGACTTGGCCAATCGTCACCATCGACTCTTGCGTAATGGCGGCTTGTTGATTGGCAAGTTGTAAATTGCGTGACTCAGCTTGATCGGCTTGGTCACCCAGTGCCAAACCTGCCAGGCCACCTGCAGCAGCTCCGATCAGGGCACCTTCTTTGACTTTTCCATCATGGGCTCCAATCGCGGCGCCAAGTACGCCTCCCGTCATCCCACCGAAAAGTCCGCCAGCGGTCGTGTTTGGGCGCGAAGCAGCACATCCAAATTGCAAAATGGAAAGCAGGGCAAGTCCAACGAAATAATATTTAATATTCATCAGATATCGCCGGATACAAAAGTAGAAAGCTTGCGAAAAACGCGTTTAATCTGCGGGCCGCACATTCCCAAATTGAAACGACTCGTTCAAGACCAGCAATTGAACCGCTCTCGAAAAATTGCTCGCAATCTTCAAGAGTGACTGGGAAATGAAACAGCTAGCGACCATAATTGATTGACCAAACTGCTAAATCAGGAAACCCATGAGCCAAGTTCAAGACGTTTCGAAGCGAATCATTAACAACGTCGAAAAAGTGATTGTTGGCAAACGACAGGCACTCGTTTATTCGCTTGTCAGTTGGTTTTGCGAAGGCCATTTCTTGCTTGAAGATGTTCCGGGAGTCGCCAAGACAATTCTTGCTCGATCGTTAGCCAAGAGCGTCGGTTGCAAATTTAAGCGTGTTCAGTGTACGCCCGACTTGTTGCCAAGTGATGTTACGGGGGCTTCGATCTTCAACCAAAAGACGGCAGAGTTTGAGTTCCGCCCCGGTCCTCTTTTCGCCAATCTAGTTTTGACGGATGAGATTAACAGGACGACGCCCCGAACACAGGCTGCGTTGCTGGAAGCGATGGCGGAAGCTCGAATTACCGTGGACGGTGTTACGCATAAGCTGGAAAAGCCGTTTCTCGTAATCGCGACGCAAAACCCAGTCGATCACGAGGGTACTTTTCCGCTTCCCGAGGCTCAACTTGATCGTTTCTTGATGAAGTTTTCTGTTGGGTATCCTTCGCTGGATGACGAACTGACGATTCTTGATCGATTGCAGCTCGCACACCCAATCGATTCGCTTAAGGCGGTTGTGAGTTCAGTCGAAATCGTCGAGTGTCAAAAACTAGTTCGCAAGGTCCATGTCGATCCAAAGATTCGAAAGTACATTCTTCAGATCGTGCATCTGACGCGGCATCATGAGCACTTGAGTTTAGGTGGCAGTCCGCGTGCGTCGATTGCACTTTTTCGAACTTGCCAGGCGTTGGCCGCCATTCGCGGTCGGAATTTTGTTTTGCCTGATGATGTAAAAATGATCGCCGCGCCGGTGCTGAACCATCGGATGATTTTGAAGCCGGAAAGTCGCTTAAGGAAAATCACGGCGGATCAAGTTGTCAGTCAATTGGTTTCTGAAATTCCAGTTCCAGTGATTGGAAATGAAGCAAGTTAGTTTTCTGTGAGTGGGTAAGCGGCTGAAATTTGAGATTTAGAATTTGAAATCTCAATTTTGAAAAAGTTAAGATCTGAAATTTGAAACTTGCATTCGGAATGCGGAGTTTTGAAATCTGTATTCCAAAATCTCAAATCTCAAATCTCAATTTTGAAATCTGAAATTGTGACTTGAAGTTTACAACCTGAAACTTGGAAGAATCCTGTCGAATGAAATGGTTTGTCGCCGCAATTTTAATGCTCTTCATTGCGATGGCGCTGAACCTCACGCTCTTGGTTTACGCGATGTACGCCATTATCGGAATTCTTCTGATCAGCAAATGGGTTACAAGCTCATGGACTCAAGCCGTCGAAGCCGAACGTATTTGCGATGTGGAAGTCGCTGAAATTGGTGACCTTGTTCCGGTCATCGTCAAAATTAAGCATGTTGGGAAACTTCCAATCGCCTGGATGCTGATTGAAGACATGTTGGAAAATCGGAGTCTCGTCTTTAAGCCTCCTTCGCTTGGCATCAAAGGCCGTCGGCTCGAAGTCGTGAAAATGAATCCGGGCGACACCAGTCAATTGCTCTACCAATTGGAATGCAATCGACGAGGCTACTATCAAGTCGGTCCTTTGGTTTTGGAAACCGGCGACATGTTCGGGCTCAATCGCCGTTTTCGTGTCTTGACCGAGCCCATGTTCCTGCTCGTATTCCCCAAAGTCATTTCGATTCACTCCTACGACATTGCTTCTCGCCGTCCAATTGGCGAAGTCGTTATGACTCACCGATTATTTGAGGACCCAACACGAATCGCGGGCGTTCGGAAATATCAAGAGGGCGATCCGCTAGCCCGCGTTCATTGGCGAGCGACCGCGCGAACGGGAAAACTTCAAAGCAAAATCTATGAGCCGTCGACATTGGCGGGCGCGACAATTGTGGTTGATTTCCATTCTGATTCATTTGGCGTCAAAGACGAACCTGTTCGAAGCGAACTTGCGGTAACCGCGGCGGCAAGTGTCGCCAATGCACTTCAAGAGTTGGGGCAACAAGTCGGGTTGGTTTCCAACGGACGAGACGCAGTTGATCGGATCCGTGAAGAGGGCTGGGTTGGCGATCGACGGACGCGCGAGGAAGCGAAAAAGTCGGCGGTTCGCATGGAGAAAAGTGATCGGCTGAGACCTGTCATTGTGCCGACTCGAAAAAGCCCTGAGCAGATGATTCACATTTCAAAAGCTCTTGCTCGTTTGGAAAAAACGGATGGGATGCGATTGAGTGAGTTGATCATCGAAGCTGCCGCCCAAATCCCCAGGGATGCGACGGTAATCGTAATCGTTTCGAAAATTAATCTTGAGAATGCGATCGCGCTCGGTGGTTTGTCGCGGCAGGGCTACTCGGTCGAGGCTATCGTCAATTGTTACTCAGAAGAGGAGTTCGCAACGGTTTCAGGTCCATTATTGGCCGAGGGAATCGCGACGCGGCATTTAAAAGATGAGTCGTCTGTGGCGGTGATTTGTGAAAAGCAAATTCTGTGATGGATTTTTTGGGACTTAACCGTCGTCTTCGTCGTTGGATTCTTGCTGGCGTTGGGTACTTGCCGATCTAAACAGTCGTTGATTGCTCCGCAATCATAACGGACCGGTCAAAAGATGATTGGCTTAAAGTGGATACCGCCTTGTGCTCACTAAGGGCCGGCGATGGGTACAGCACGTTTGCAGGAAGCAAGAAGTAGCCTGGTTTTTCGTTTGAATGAAAACGCATATCTGATCGTTTTCGTTTCGCTCGTTTTGACCACGGAGTGATCAACGACAATCACTTTCGAAAATGAAGCCCGAAGGCTCCGTCTTCATTGTAGTCCCCATCATGCTTGCAACGAGTTGCGAGTCACTGCTTCACTGAGATTCAGCTTCCTTCTTCAGTCGAATCCTTCTTGCCTCAAGTTGCTGGCCTTCGGATCGCGGAATCCAAGCGAATTCAATCGTAAAGCCAAATTCCCAAACTTCTTCCGAGTAATTCTTGCGTTTGATTGTCCGTTTTCTTCGGCTTAAAAGCTCGGTCGTCGTCGGATACAAAATTCCAAAGTCAGCGAAAGAAACAAGCTCACCATTTCGCGTTACAAATTCATCATGCAAAAGCGGGGCGACAAAATTCTTTAACAAGTATTGCCTGCCACTCTGAAGTTTGGCGAGGTCTTCGTTGTTGTTGCGAAAATGTCGTCCCTGCAAAGTAACCGTCCAACCTGACTGTTGCATGTTCTTTGGCGCTTTGGTCGGTAACGGCGGAAGATTATTTCTGAGATGCGGAATCATGAACATTCGTTGGTGCGGCTGGTAAATTTTGAAATACCAGTTTTCTAACAAGTTGTGATGCTGAACACTCGCCGAAGAAAATTCAATCGTTTTTCGATCTCGAAACGGGTAGTAGGTTTTCAGGTCTTCATCGGATTGCAACACAAGTTGATTTAGGCGATCGAATTCTTCTTGAAGGTGATCGCGCGGAATCGCATGACCGAACGCCTTGGCAAGGCTGTCAAAATCTGGATACGGGATTTTCGGATCCGGATCAGTAGCCAGAAACGCGTTATCCGGAAAAAGCGATCTAAACGTTTGAGGAGTTTGGGGCGAAGCGGGCTTCACGTCGAGTATTTTAGTAATCATCTCGATCTTGTCCGTCGCTGCGGCTGATCCGGAAAGCGTCAGTTGATTCTGTTCCGACGTGCGAATTTTTAAAGGTCCGAGTGATTTTTCAAAGTGCTGTTCGTAAAGTTTCTTCAGAAAAAGTGCGACTGGTTTATTTTTCGCATGCTTCAATTCGATAGGTCCATTTTGCTTGGGCTTTCTTCCGGTTAGCTCGTCAACTTTTGCTTCTGTCTCATGAATCAGATTCGAAACTTTGGTGATTTGCTTCAAGAGCCCATCATCTTCTTTCTCGAGCAAAACGAAGTCTTCATCGTCCGGCAGCGATGCAATTTGTCGCTGTGTTTCTTGTTGTTTGGATACGAGTCTTGATTTCATAATTTCCAGATGTTTTAGAAGTCGTTGCGATTCGAGTACCACCTTTATCGTTTCAACTTCCACTCTCTTTAAGTTGGGATTAGTACTTTTAGGTGCGGGTAATTTACTGGCATCATCCGTTTGAGAGTTGGAAATGTTTGCCACAACGGTTGCGCCGCGTTTGATTTCAAATATGTCATTTCGAATGGTTATCCCGTCAGATTTACCTTTGATGATGACTCGATATTTACCAATCCTCAGTCGGGTAGCCGCCTCTGTTCGGTTGATCGTTAGATCTTTTATTGCCTGTTCGTCTTTTAGAACCGTCACTTGGACATCGTCAATTTCGGACTCGATTACGAGTTGGCCAGTTGAGGTTTGAAGGTAGATAATGACGCTACACAAACCCAGAATTCCCAACATCGCCAATGCAATAACGAATCGAAAGACGAATCGAAATGAACTATGTGTTTTTTTGGAAGTCTTAATCGTTTTCGTTTGGACTTTCCTACTGCGAAGTTCGGCTGCCGCAATCCTGAATTCTTGTTCGATTTCAGAGTCGTTAGACGGTTCGAGTTCGTGTTCTACACTTGAACGGGCAGCATCATAAAGCGCGGTCAAGTCATGGCGGTTCGCGAATGGCACGAGTGCTGAAGCGAGATCTGCAGCCGTTTGATATCGAGAATCCGGATCCCGGCTGAGACATTGGTCAACGATTGTAGAAAGGTCTTTGGGAATCGACGGATCGCGGTCACGAATCGGAATGGGTTCACGCAATGATAAAGCTTTCACTTTTTCAAATGCCGATTCCCTGTTGTCGGTTGAGTAAGGAGTCTTGCCGGTTAACAGTTTGTAAAGAGTTGCTGTGAGTCCATAAACATCGCTACGCGCATCAGCCGGATTTTGCGCGGCACATTGCTCAGGTGCCATATAGTCAAGCGTACCCAGCAATTGACCTTCCATTGTCAATTGTTCGCCCATGGAATTGCGGTCGTTCAAAGTCGCAATACCCAAATC
>CAYMFZ010000033.1:19445-20362 GCA_964389585.1 uncultured Pirellulaceae bacterium
TCCAAAATTTTCACTGATTCATCAACGCAAAGCATCAAATTCGCTGGTTTCACGTCGCGATGCGTGACGCCTTGCTCATGAGCATACTGCAAACCAATCGCGGCTTGGCGGATCAATTCGCATGCGTCAGCGATGTTGAGTGGCCCAACGGTTTGCGTCGTCCGGCTTAGATCCAACCCGTCGACCAACTCCATCACGAGAAAATGAATCCCATCGATTTGACCGGCATCCGTTGCGGAAACAATGGAAGGGTGATTCATCTTGCCAATGATCTGCATCTCACGAGTGAATCTCGCGATCGAATCTTGACGGTGCTTGCGACGATCGGACAAGACTTTGATCGCGACGTGTTTGTTGAGCAGAGTGTGTTTCGCCAAGTAGACATTTCCCATGCCACCGCGGGCGAGTTCCGAAATGATTTCGTAGTCGCCAAAGCTTGAGGGAATGTTATGGCTAAAGTTTGTTTCGCGCCTGGACTCCGTCTCGACGAAATCGAAATGCTGGTTTGCAATCAATTTCTTGGCATTCTGGAAAAATGAGTTGTCCGCGGGGCTCTCAAATGCTGAGTTCAATTCTGTTGATAAACTACCGACACCAGCAAGTTGATTAACTAGCGTATCCCCTTCTCGATCCAATTCACTAACGGAGTCTTCGCAGTTCAAGCATTCCGCCAAGTGTTGCTCGATGTTTGCGGCGACTTCATCTGTAAGGTTACCCAACAAATAGTCATTCAATTTGTCAGTTTCAAAGCATTGAATCGGAGCCATCAAGCAATTCCCTCAAAAGTCAATTTTCGCCTCTACTAATACAACGTTCGGGGCGTAACTGATTGGTGGAATAAAGCGCCAAAAAATTGAAATTGACGGGGCTCGTGACTTTCGAACGCATTTCCAGTGGATAGCGAGTCAGTCACTTAG
>CAYMFZ010000034.1:0-14171 GCA_964389585.1 uncultured Pirellulaceae bacterium
CAGGGCAGGGCGACGGCGAATGTTCAGTAACCAAAGTAAACCAAGAAACGCAACAGCTAAACATGCGGCCACGATCCAAAGCGTCTTGCGCACAAGTCGCTTTCGGTCTGCCTCAGCCTTTAAACGCTTTTGTTCATTGGCAATTGCCAGTTCGCCTTGCTCGATCAATTCTTTTGCCTGGGCAATATTGGCAGCAAAACCAAGTTCGCCACGCGCGTGACCGCTGCGCGCTTCATCGATCAACGTATAAGCTTCAATGCTCGTTTGGCTCCACATTCCGCTGGGATGATCAGCAACTTCGTCCAAGCGACCTTCAATCGAATAAAGTAATTCGTCGAACGATTCGTGGGCAGCATAAGAATCGAGGAAGCGATTGATCTCACTGCGAAGTTTGACGACGCCTTTTCTGGCTACTTGAAAATCTTTTGAGTTTCTCAAATCCATTGTCTCGAACAAAGGATTCTCTGACTCTTTTTGAAAGCCTCGCAACTGCGTCCGCCAAGTTTCGACGGGTGGTTTGGCCAGTTCAGATTCTTTTGCGTCAGGGAATTTTGTGCGAACAGCTCGCGCCGATTCCTCGACTCGTGGAATCATTGTTGATTCGGTTTCCGAGATGAGTGATTGCAGATTCGAAAGGTACTTTTTTCGTTCGAGCTCGACTCGTTGCTTGGCGAGCTTTTCATCTAGCTCTTCTTTGCGAATCTTGCGTTGCAGTCGACCTTCGATTTGCTTGACCGTGTTCTTTACCGCGTCAATGATTCGATCGCCACTACGCATGGCACGAATGGCTTCTCGATCTAGGTCGCCCACCCAGCGGGATTCCCCCAGTCCTCGCTGATCATAAACGTCGCTGCTGTAGTAGGCGAACTTTCTTTCAACCAAGTACAAAACGAATACTGCACCACTGGATTCGCGCGTCGTCTCATGCACCAAGTTCCCAAACTCAGTTTGATTCGCGAGTCGGTGGGCAAGCGCATATTCCACCGCGTCCATTTTCAAAAAACGCTCTCCATCGGGCGCCGTATACTTTTCGTCGCGTGCGTTGTGCATCAACACAACAGTCCAGTGCTTTCCGTTTTGATCAAGCCACTCCTCAAGCTTGTTCAACTGCACAGAGGTCGCACCAACGTCGCCTTTAATGAAAAGGTGCTGCTCCAATGACCAGTTTTCAATTACGTCGTCGACATTCTCGATGGAAACGTAGGCATTGGATTCAGCCTGAATCCCAAGCGCACTGTCCGCGTAACTCGTCAGCCAAACCAGGTGGGCGAGTAGAACAAGCCGAGCCGTTTTTGCGACGTTTTGACGAGAAGAAAGGTGATCCATGGCCGTTTCCATTGTGTTTATGATTTTTCCATGATAGCACGATCAGAAGTTCGGTTTTTGGTTGGCGAGCATTGAGTTTCCCCCTCACCAAAGCGATCAAAACGCACGAAATGCTAGCTAGAAAACTTTTCCTAACCCTCAAAGTTGCTCAAGTTGGAAACGCCCAACGTCGATGTAAGAGGATAAGTGCAGGGGGGCATGATCGATCAACGTGCGCGCCTGCGCCGCCAACTCATGTCCTCAGTTTCCGCCAACACAGAGCATCCTCGACCACCCGGCATCACCGGTTGGTTTGTTGGCTGGGTCTCCGACTGGGGACAGCTCGTTATCTCAGGCGTGATGGCCGTTGGCGACTTCAGCCTGTTTGTCATTCGAACTTTCGTTTGGATGTTTACTCGTCTACCGCGTAGCGAGACCGTCTGGCCAAATTTCTACCAAGTCGGCGTTTCAAGTCTCCCAGTCGTGGCGCTGACCGGAACCTTCATTGGAATGGTCTTGGCTGTGCAAAGCTATTATCAGTTCCAACAACTGGGACTCGAAACCAGACTTGGCGGCGTGATCAACATGACGCTGGTTCGCGAACTTGGACCAGTCCTTGCTGCAACCATGCTTGCCGGTCGTGTCGGAAGCGCGATGGCAGCGGAACTTGGCACGATGCGCGTGACCGAGCAAATTGATGCCTTGGCAGCGATGGGCGCGAATCCGATTCGGTACTTGGTCGTCCCTCGATTCCTTGCGTGCTTCTTTTTGATTCCAACGCTTACTGTGATGGCCGATTTCATGGGCGTCGCGGGCGGACACTTTTATAGCGTCAATGTGTTGGGAATTGACATCCACCACTATTGGCATAACAGCGCGAAATTCGTTTCCAATTTCGACTTGTTCGTCGGGTTGTTTAAGAGCATATTTTTTGGATCTGCGATCGCAATGGTTAGCTGCTACCAAGGATTCAACTGCAAAGCCGGAGCCGAAGGAGTTGGACGTGCGTCAACGGCGTCATTCGTTTACTCCTTCGTTGCGATCCTGGTACTCGACCTTTTCCTTGGTATCGCACTCGACTCAATCTACTTTACGTTATACCCAGAAGGAGCAAGCGTACTGTGATGATGATTGAAGAAATACTAGACGAACAACAAGAAGCGATTGTCGAAGTCGACAACGTTTCAGTCTCTTTTGATGGGCAACCTGTGCTTCGCGATATCAGTCTCAACATTCCGCCGGGTCAAACTTTGGCGTTGCTGGGTGAAAGCGGTTGTGGCAAGACGGTTCTGATGAAGTCAATCATTGGACTGGTCCAGCCAACCTATGGCACCGTGAGCTTTGACGGTGAAGACATCAATCAAATGAACGATCGCCATCTCAGTCATGTTCGACTTCGGTTTGGATTTGTTTTTCAAAACGCGGCACTTTTTGACAGCATGACCATTGGGCAAAACGTAGCGTTTCCATTGCGCCAACATGGAAGATTCACCGATTCGCAAATTCGCGAAATGGTTTTGTCTCGGCTGTCAGAGGTTGGATTGCCAGATTCAGTCGTCTACAAAAAGCCCGCAGAACTCTCGGGTGGCATGCGAAAACGTGTTGGTCTGGCGCGGGCGTTGATCATGAATCCCGAGCTAATCATGTATGACGAGCCCACAACCGGCCTCGATCCAATCATGAGCGACGTTATCAATGAGCTAATCATCCGGACGCGACGTCGAAATCCGGTTACCAGCATCGTGGTGACTCACGACATGAACACGGCACACAAAGTCGCCGACCGAGTCGTCATGTTGATGCCGGTTGCACGACTTGAACGAGACGAACCGCAAATCATTTTCGATGGAACTGTTGCGGAATTGGACGACTGCCGCGATCGGCGAGTCCAGCAATTTATCAACGGCGAAGCGGGTGAGCGGCTGATGGAAATGCGTGCGAGCCAAGTCAACGGATAACAGTTTTACGACTCAACAACTACAACGCCCCAAAACACCTTTAAGCCTCGGCAATCGACATGGATGAGAACATTTTGAGACTTCGTGTCGGCATTTTCGTCGTCATTGCGATGTGCATTCTGGGGATCCTAATCTTCTTGAACAGTGAAGGTTGGGTTTCGCAGTACAAAATATATGTCAAACCGACGACTGCACCTGGTGTGACTCCGGGAACGCCGATTAGGAAAAACGGCGTGTTGATTGGACGCGTAAAATCCGTTGTCCCATTTGATGCCGAAGGATTCGTATTAATCGAATTGGGTATCAACGAGGATTCAAAAATCTACTCCAACGAGATCAGCACGATTGGATCGGAGTCGTTGCTGGGCGATGCCGCCATCAAGATTCTCGCTTTGCCTGTCGACCAACGTGGAGAGCCAATGCGAAATGAGCAGGTGCTCAAAACTGAAGTCGTGATCGAACGGGATCCGATGCAAATGATGGTTGATCTCGGCCCCCAACTCAGTGACACACTCGCGGTAATGCAAGACGCTGGTAGTTCAGTAGACGAAGCCGCCGTCGGAATTCGCGACCTGACCTCGACCATCAATACTGCGTTTCAAGATGAAGGAAGCGACTTCAAAGCGTTGCTGGGTGACTTGAGGCAGATGAGCGTCAAAGCCCAATCGGCACTGGATAACTTCAATCGCATCTTCGAAAACGTCAACGGCGTTGTTGGGGACCCGGCGATCAAAGGCCAGATCAAACAGGCGTTGGCGGAGCTGCCCAAGATCTTTCAGCAAGTCCGTCTAACGATTGCCGATACACGTAGCGCAGTCAACAAATTTGGTACGATTCCTGATGGCATTAACGAAACGACCGAAAACTTGACAGTCTTCACGGAATCGCTGAAGCAACAAGGTCCCGAAGTTGTCACCCAAATCAACTCAAGCTTGAAAAACATTGACGATCTTGTCGCTGATCTCAAAAAATTCACATCGACGTTGAGCAAGATTGATCCCAACGATGGAACGATTGGTAAGCTGCTTAACGACACAGAGATTTATGATTCGGTTCTTCGAGCCGCAAAGAACATTGAGGAAACGAGCACGAAAATCGAGCCCATGGTTAACGACTTGCGAATCTTCGCGGACACCATTGCCAGGAATCCGGGATCGCTAGTTCGTGGCGCGGTGAAGCCGGGTGATACAAATTACAAAGGATCAGCAGGTAGAGACGGCGGAATTATGAATGGAAGGCGACTGCGTTAGAGTTGCAGACTGCGTTAGAGTTGCAGACTGCGTTCGAGTTGCAGACTGCGTTAGAGCTTGATGGCTGCATTAAGTTGCAAACTCGCCAGCCGAAGTCGGCACTCGCTAGCCGCGCCAATCGAATGGCACTTTTATGGCACCTCTTTGGATTTATCCTGAAAGGATTAAAGCAGTTAGCCGGTGGTTGAGCGACCAGCGACACCACCGGAACATGCGTGGCCAAATTCACCGACCCCGATGGGGTCGCAGCGCGCTTCGCCCCCTTCATGGTCGGCGTTGGAGTTTGGTAGCACCCGGAGGTTTTCGCTTACGCTCGACCTCCGAATAATTGCTGAAACCCCGTTCGGGGTAAGTGGACCACTCATACCTGTGGCGACAATTACACCGTTGAATAAAAAAGATGCTTTGGCACTTATTTCGTCACGGAACAAAAGACATGCTTAAAGAACAAACTTGTTCAACAATCGCGATGACATCCACAAAACAACTTACCGAATTGGAGTCGTAATCGTACCGCGTTGAACATTCATCCTAAGATCATTGGCTCGATCCAAAAGTAGATTTTCCTGGACTTGCGTTTTAGGTTCCATTTGGAAATCCAAAACTCGCTCGTCTCGAATCTCTTGTGGCCAAAAATTCTCGGTCACAAAACTTGCAGGAAACGTCTCATACCAAGTTGGCTGAAAACGCTGTTGGACTTTGATGGTCTTGTAGCCATCCTTTTCCAATTGAAATTCGCGAGTTCCATTGTAAGTCCATGGAACCGAAAGTGGCGTTAAACCAATCGGCTGGCGATCAATCGTGACAAAGGCACCTTCGGGCTGGCTGCGAATGATGAAACGTCGCTGCACACATCCAGACAAACTGACCAAAATCAGGCTGGCAACTATTATGTTTGCGACTTTTTTTGAAAGCATGACGATAAGATTAGCAACACGGTCTAATTAAGCTTGTCTGTTTAGCGTTTCGCCAGATCCGCTTTGAAACTCGAAGTTTTAAAGGCGGGGAAGTCTACAAATCAGCTTGGAATGCGAACAGATCAATTATTAAACCCTGACTGAGATCGTTTTAAAGTTGGTTTTTGACGGCACAATTCGGTTGAATCCCCGTTTTTTGATGAATGATTGCAGGTTAAGATAAGATGATTGCATGCACTGAAATTCGGTTCGGAAATATATGAGCGAAAGCCTCTTAAACTGGGACGACTACATCCAAGTCGCCTCCCTCAGCGATGTCGGCATGCGACGCGCGACCAACCAAGACAACCTTTCAGTTTCCCTGGCTAGCAGTATGGAACACTGGCAGCGCAAGGGGCATGTTTTCATTGTTGCTGATGGGATGGGCGCTCACGCCGCGGGCGAACTCGCAAGTAAGCTTGCGATCGACCACATTCCGCATCTCTACGCGAAATACAACGACTCTTCCGCTCCCGAAGAAATGAAGAAGGCGGTTCAGGACGCCAACAGTGAAATTCACCGTCGTGGCCAAGCCAACGAAGAGTTTCACAACATGGGTACGACTTGCAGCGTGCTCACCATCCTTCCTCAAGGTGCCGTATGTGCACACATCGGTGACAGTCGCGTTTATCGGCTGACTCAAAACCGAATTGAACAACTGACTTTTGATCACAGCCTCGTCTGGGAAATGCGTGTCGCCGGGCAGTTGACGGCTGAAGAAGAACGCATGGGCAAGGTACCCAAAAACGTGATCACGCGATCGTTGGGACCTTATGCGGAATGCAAAGTCGATCTTGAGGGACCATTCCCAGTTCAAGTTGGCGATACTTTTTTGCTGTGTAGTGACGGATTGACCGGAGTTATTTCTGATACCGAAATTGGTTCGATCATGGCGAACATGACGCCGGATGAAGCAGTTTCTGTGCTTGTCGATTTGGCCAACCTTCGTGGTGGGCCTGACAACATTACGGTGATCATTGTCAAAATTGGACATCCAAAACTCGCCACCAACTCAAATTCGGGTGCGGGTTTGTTGAAAGTCAACAAGCAAAAATCCCGGTTTTCCATCTCGCCGTTTGTGTGGGCGACGTTCGCTGGCTCGCTCTTGTTTACGTTGTTGTTTTACTTTTCGGGTAACTGGCAAACGTCGATTTTGACGGGCGTAATCGCAGGTGGAAGCTTTTTATATCTCGCGACCAAGTTAATCATGGGTGCGATGAGCGGCCAAAACGTCACGCCAGACAAGCGTTTTGGTAAAGGGCCTTATACGCGATATGGTTGTGCTTCGAGTGCGCAGTTTGCCAAGCAATTGGCGGATATGTTGCGCAAGCTTCAAGAGGGCGCGCTGCGTGAAAACTGGAAAGTTGATTGGGCTCAGCTTAAGGCACTGACCAGCCACGCCGAGTCAGCCACCAAAAACCGCGACCACTCGACGTCGATTCGTTCTTATGGTCGGGCGGTTAGTTTCTTGATGGATCAACTCCGGAATCAAAACGACGCGAGCAGCTCGTCGGTTGAGCTATAGAGTTCGTTCAGCTTTCTTGGGTTCCGCTGAAGCGGCTTAACCGCATCAATGCAATTACTACAGACGGTTGGATTCAGTCTTTACGCCAAGCGTCACTTCTTTGCACGTCAAAATGCAAGCACTTTTTGGGTCAACTGACATTGCTCAGTTGTCATCGACCCTGTAATTTTTGCCGCCCGACAAAACGGGTAGAAAACTTTAGGCGACTTGGAAATTAATTTGAGTTCCCAATGCGATCGAACTTTCGTTCGATGCTACGCCGCCAAAGTTCCATCTTGGAGACTTTACGTTGTTTGCGCTTAGGCGAATCCGTTCACAAATGTACTTTGGCGTGATCATGTTATTGATCATTGTCTCGGTACTGTCTGCGGCTAGCTACCATGGCGTGGTCAAATTCAAGAAACTGACAAAGTCCGTACGCGAGCGCTCGCTTGAGCTTCCCGAAGCAGCGAAACTTCAGCGCGCCGTCAGCGAGCTTCGATCGACGCTGTGGCATGTCAACCAAGTCGAAATCGAAACGATGGAAATCAGTCTGTATGCAGATAGCGCGGATAAAAAAGAGCAACGTGACTCTGCAGACTTTTCAGGGTGGGAACTAAAACGGAAAGTGGATGTCGTTGAGCGTGCTTTCGAAGATTATCGAGAACAACTTGATCGGAGTTACGCAAACGATCCACGGATAGCCGAAAAAACCGCCGAACTAGAATTTGTTTCAGAATTCAAGAAGCAATTGAACAACGTTCGGTGTGAAGTTGAAAAATTGGGTCTGTTCGCCCATCCGAGCGTGACGTTCGATCCCATCGAAAAACAACTGTCATCGTTACAGGAATTGGCAACTGAAATCCCTGAATTCATGCAAGCCAGAATGGCTGCTTTCGCCGAGGATGCCAGGTCCGAATACCGCACTTGGATGTTATTGAGTGTGCTATTGGGCTGTTTCGCAATTGGGTTGATCGCGTTGTTGATGCTTCGATTCCGAAGCCGCATCATTCGCCCGCTGGAGATTTTGGTTGAAGGATCTCGTCAAGTCGCCAAGGGGAATTTCGACTATCGAATTGAACTCAACACCGACGATGAGGTCGCAGAACTCGGCGACGCGCTCAACGCGATGACGGCAAATTTTCAGGAAATCAAATCCGATCTTAACCGCCAGGTCCAGCAACGCACCAAAGACGTTGTCCGCAGTGAAAAGATGGCGAGCGTTGGCTTTCTTGCTGCCGGCGTTGCTCACGAAATCAACAATCCACTAGCCTCGATTGCCTGGTCAGCCGAATCACTTGAGACCAGGATTTTTGACATTCTCAATCCAGAAGAAGGAACGGATCAAGAAACGATCGACTCTGAAATTGCAGACATGAAAAAATATCTGCGCCGCATCCAAGACGAAGCTTTTCGTTGCAAAGGCATCACCGCTGGCCTGTTGGATTTTTCCCGAATGGGAGATGTCAAAAAAGTCGCAACGAATCTCTCAGATGTCGTCGAGTCGGTAGTCGAAATGGTGAAGCCACTCAGTCGTTACCGCAACAGAAACATCAACGTCAAATCTGACCGTTCGATTGTGGCAGTTGTCAACGAACAAGAAATGAAGCAAGTCGCACTGAATTTGATTACCAACGCACTTGGAAGCGTCAACGAAGGTGGTTCGGTCACGATCGAACTTACAAAAGAAATCAAACCCAACTCAACCGACGCCGTTCGTGCCGTTTTGAAAGTCACGGATGACGGGTGTGGGATGACCGAAGAAGTCCGTCAGCATTTGTTTGAGCCTTTCTTTACTCGTCGACGTGACGGGCAGGGGACAGGTCTAGGACTTTCGATTACTTACCAAATCATTGAAGAACATGGTGGCCGTATCACCGCAAAAAGCGATGGTCCGGGAAAAGGTTCTTTGTTTACCGTTAGTTTGCCCTTGGTGGAAAATGAACAAAAGCAATTCGCAAAAGCAGCCTGAGAAAAAGACAAAAAAGTCTTCGACTCAGAAGTCGCTGAAAATCTTATTCGCGGATGACGAAATTCATTTGCAGGAACTCATCGCTGCGGAGCTTCCGCGCATGGGGCACACGGTTACCGTTTGTCCGGATGGCTCCACCGCCGTCGCCGCAATCGAAAAAGATACTTTTGATTGCATCATCGTCGATCTGGATATGCCGGGACTCAACGGAATCGACGTCATTCGACGCACCAAAGAACTCGCTCCTGCCACGGAAGCGATTGTCTTGACCGGAAAAGGCTCAACCGAAACCGCAATCGACGCGCTTCGTTTGGGAACGTTCGAGTATCTGCAAAAACCTTGCAAGCTAGTCGACTTGAAAACGTTGCTTCAACGCGTCGCTCATCGTCGCGAACTCAATAACAAAATTCATGCTTTGCAACTTCGACTACACCGCGTCGAAGGCCAGCCAACGATGATTGGCAACCACCGATCAATGAAATTGGTTAAGGCACTAATCGAAAAAGTCGCGCCAACCAATTCCACAGTGATGGTGATTGGTGAAACAGGAACGGGTAAAGAACTTGCGGCTCGAGCGGTACACGACCAGAGCGACCGCGCTGACAAGCCATTCGTCGCAATCAACTGCGGTGCGCTACCAGAGAACTTGATTGAGAGTGAATTGTTTGGCCATCGCAAAGGCGCCTTTACCGGTGCCGACGAACAACGCCAAGGCCTGTTCGAAGTCGCTGATCGTGGAACGCTGTTCCTGGATGAAATTGGTGAGCTTCCGAAAGCAACTCAATCGACGTTGCTGCGAGTCTTGGAAAGTGGTGAAATCCGACGTGTCGGTGACAATCAACCTTTCAAAGTCGACGTTCGAATTGTTTGTGCGACGCATCGTGACTTGAGCAAAATGGTTGCCGATGGGGATTTCCGTCAGGACTTGATGTACCGAATAAACACGTTTGAAATTCAGCTTCCACCTTTGCGTGATCGGCTGGATGACATCGCCGAACTCGCACACCATTTGCTGGGACGTCATCGGCCCGAAGCCGCTCCGGAAAACCGACCGCTTAATTTTGCGTTTGATGAGTCAGCCATCAAGCTGCTTCAATCTCACAACTGGCCAGGAAACATCCGCGAACTTGCGAACGTAGTCGAGCACGCTTCGATCTTGTGTGACCGACTTCCAATCTCGGCGGGCGATTTACCGCAACATTTTGGTTCCGTATCTGCTTCTGGACCGGCGTTAGCAGCCAGCGGGAAATCGCTTCGCGAAATGGAGATGGATACGATTCACGCGACGCTTGAAAAGCTCAACGGCAACAAAACAGCCGCGGCCCAACAGTTGGGTATCAGCTTGAAAACGTTGTACAACAAGCTCAACAGCGAAGTCATTAAGAAGGCGGCGTAGATTGGGGTGAGTTGATCGCTTGATTTTCTATTCAATCTTTTGTTTCGCCAAGTTTGGCAATGAGCCAAGGGCGAATTTTCTTAAATGCCATGACGCACAATCGGCAAAGCGGAAATACCCTGAGCGCCAACGACTCGTTCCAATGCTAAAGGCACGTCTGAGTGCCAACGGCACGGCATGTGTTAGCCATGGACGCAAGTCCATGGTCTTGGTCACGCTCCACACCGAGTCCAGAAAGGACGACAGGAGGCCGGACATCTGTTCGACCTCATAACTTTGAATACCTATTCCGATGGTCCTTGAGCGGTGCACGGTGCAAGGCATTTTCCAATGGGATATCAGTTCAACGATGGCTTGTTTTCTCAGGCTTGTGCTTCGGGCTCTCATCGATCCTTTGGATTTGAGTTCTGCCAGCACATCATTGACGGTTCTTGAAACGAGTTGAATCCGGTCTTAGAATCCTTCGATTCCACTCCACCCCCAAATCAAGTGAACCCAATATGAGTCGTCGTTTTGTCAAAGAGTTGTCTGATGGTGAAGTCCTTGACCAGGTCTTTATGGCTTCTGAAAAACAGCTTCGGACCAATCGAAATGGCAACTTGTACCTTCAAGTTCGCTTGAGTGACAAAACAGGCTCCATCACTTCAATGCTTTGGAATGCCAGTCAAAAGCACTTCGATGGATTCGACAACGGCGACTTCATTCGAGTCAAAGGCACGGCCCAACTATACAATGGTGGCATGCAGGTTTTGGCCAAGCAGGTCGACAAGTCGAATGGCGAAGGAATCGACGAATCAGATTTCATCACTCTTTCCAATGACAAAGTTGAAGAGATGATCGCGCGCGTGGCAGAGTTGCTTCGCTCGATGCGAAATGTAAATTTGCGAAATCTGGCCGAGTGCTTTCTCGTTGACGAAGTGTTTATGAAGGGATTCCGCACGGCTCCGGCAGGCGTCAAGAATCATCACGCTTACCATGGCGGCTTGTTGGAGCATGTTCTTTCATTGATGGAAGTCTGTCATCTCGTCGCACCGCGTTACGAAAAAGTGGACGCAGACATTTTGTTAATGGGAGCTTTTCTGCACGACACGGGGAAAATTCTCGAGCTGACGTATTCGCCTGACCTTGGCTACAGTGACTCAGGGCAATTGCTCGGTCATCTTGTTCAAGGCGTTTCAATCCTTGATGGAATGATCGCAGAGACAGAGAAACAAGCTGGAGAGGATTTTCCGAAAGATCTCGCGAACCAATTGCGACACATGATTGTCTCTCATCACGGGCAGTATGAATTTGGCAGCCCAAAATTGCCAATGACTCTTGAAGCGATAACGCTTCACTATCTCGACAGCCTCGACGCTCGAATTCACAGCGTCACTCAATTGATCGAAGAAGATGTGAATAAAAATAGTCCGTGGACGGTCTATCATCCTTCGATCGGTCGCAAGATCTACAAAGGCTCTTAAAGCAACGCTTTTAAGCTCTTACTCACAATCTTAATCTTACTCCTACTCTCAGCCGCTCGAGCTGGATGCAGGCAGTATCTATAAATCCGAAACGGTCTCAGATTGGCCAACATCTGTAATGCTCATCCCAAAAGTTGTGAGTCGTGGCGTTAGCCTCGGGCCCAACTCAACGAGTGGCATGTTTTGTTGGTTATTCTGGCCCGAGGCTAGCGCCTTTGGCTCACTGTCGCGCTTGGTTTGGGATAGGTTTTAGGAGGAGGATCATGACAAAGAGTGCGAAGTTTGCCACGCAAACTTGATGCCCTTGTAGCAATTTGAGGCCGCTACAAATACACTTTTTTATATGAATGAAACCAGAAAATTGGAAGAACTGATCCTCGAACTTGTCCTAAGCGACAACTATCAACCCCTCAAATCAAAAGCGATTGCCAAGAAGCTAAAACTGCTTGATGAAGAACGCGAAATCAAACGCACGATCAAACGCTTGATCAAGAAGGGCCGCCTTTCTTACGGCCCCAAACACCTCGTCATGAAGCCGACTGGCAAACCAGAGGCGCGTAACAGCTCGAAAGCCAAAGCCGCCCGCAAGACCGATGAAATCGTTGGCAAATTCCGCAGAGCCGCCGCTGGATTCGGATTCGTTACGCCAGAAGGCTCGACGGCAACTGACCGTTCCGATGACATCTTCATCCCTCCAACGAAGACCGATGATGCCGCCGATCTAGACATTGTCAAAATCCGAGTCTCAAAACGACGTGAAGGCAACAACGTTCGAGTCACCGGGCGCGTGATCGACATCATCGAACGGCACACACATCGTTTTGTTGGAACGTACCGTGAGTCAGATGGCTACGGGTTCGTCGACGTTGATGGTAAAACATTTGAATCTGGAATTTTGGTCGGTGACGCCGGTGCCAAAAATTGCAAAGTTGGCGACAAGGTCGTCATTGAGATGGCACACTTTCCTTCAACAAGGCAGGAAGGTGAAGGCGTCATCGTCGAAGTGCTTGGCGACCGCGGCGCACCGGGCGTCGATACGTTGAGTGTAATTCGCCAGTTTGACTTACCAGGCGAGTTTCCTGAAAACGTGTTGGATGATGCTCGCGAGCAAGCCGAAAAGTTCGACGAGTCGATTGGTGACCGAACGGACTTTACGAAAACAACGGTCATCACCATCGACCCGAAAACAGCGAGAGACTTCGACGATGCCATTTCATTGAAACGACTTGAGAATGGCCATTGGGAACTTGGCGTCCACATCGCCGACGTCTCGCATTTTGTGCCGCTTCGCAGCGAACTGGACAACGAAGCTTATCAACGGGCGACAAGTATTTATCTGCCGGATCGTGTGATTCCGATGCTTCCGGAGCTGATCTCAAACAATCTCGCGAGTCTCCAACCTGATCGAGTTCGTTATTGCATGACGGCTTTGATCGAATTTACAGACGAAGGCGTTCCCATTGGGACGGAGCTTCATCGCGGTGCGATCAAATCGGCTCACCGATTTACCTACGAGGAAATTGACGAGTACCTTGAGAATGATCGGCCTTGGAAGAAAAAACTTACACCCGAGGTGTTCGACCTGGTTCGCAACATGCATACGCTGGCGATGAAACTTCGCAATCGACGGATGAAAGGGGGAGCGATCAACCTGATTCTCCCTGAAGTAAAAATTGACCTCGATGACGATGGGAAAGTCTCAGGAGCCCACACCGTCGACAACACCGAGAGCCACCAAGTCATCGAAGAATTCATGCTGGCTGGAAACGAAGCTGTTGCGCAGCGCATGGCCGATGAGAAACTGTTTTACATGCGTCGAATTCACCCGCACCCAAGCGAGCAGAAGCTTGAACAGCTGACTGAATTCGTGAAGGCACTTGGACTCGATTGTGAATCACTAAAGAGTCGCTTCGAAGTCAAACGGGTGATCGAAGAATCAGACGGCATGCCTGAGCGACACGCGATTCACTTTGCCGTGCTTCGCAGCATGCAAAAGGCGATTTACAGCCCGGAAGAAGTCGGTCACTACGCTCTCAACAGTGACAACTATTGCCACTTCACTTCGCCGATTCGACGCTATCCAGACTTGATCATTCATCGAATGGTGGGTGACCTGATCGATGGTAAGAAACCAGATTCGAATTTCGAACGACTGACGATGCTGGGTCAGCATTGTAGTGACTTGGAAAAACGAGCGACAAATGCTGAACGTGAACTGATCAAGCTGAAGCTTTTGAACTTCATGGCCAGCAAAGTCGGCACGCGAATGCAGGCGGTGATCACCGGCGTAGAATCGTTTGGCGTGTTCGCTCAAGGAATTGAGATTCCGGCGGAGGGGTTGATTCCACTTGCGAATCTTCCGAGTGA
>CAYMFZ010000034.1:14181-20119 GCA_964389585.1 uncultured Pirellulaceae bacterium
CTCTGACTGGTTTCAAAGACGGTAATGAGTATCGACTCGGAGATCAAATTCAAGTTCAAGTCGCCATGGTGGATCCTGATCAACGGCAGCTTGAGTTTGAAATTTTTGGCGTCAAGCCATCAACTGAGAACGTGACAAAGCGTAGTAAACCCGCACATTCGAAATCAAACGGTCAACGATCAAATTCGAATCGCTCCCCACGAAACGAACGCTCAAAATCTAGGGACAAGGACCGTCCCAAAGAAGAGCAACCGAAACCTTCAAGAGCGAAACCTAAACCTCAATCTGAATGGGAAAAAGCTCGCGCTTCAGGACCTCAAAAGGGACAAAAAAAGAAACGTCGCGTGAGTGATCGCTCAGACTCAAAGCCAAAGAAGAAAAAGAAATCCAACAACAAGAGTTCCAATAAGACGAAGAACAAAAAGGATGCGGGTTCAAAACCCAAAGCTTCTAAAGGAAAAACATCAAAGGGAAAAACATCAAAAGGCAAAGGGAAATCAAAACCTGGAAAGTCGAAATCAGGGAAACCCAAGTCCAAATCGGGCAAGAAGAAACGCAAGTAGGTAACATTTCTTAATTGCGAAAGAAGTTTAGCCTCAGCCGTTTAGACCACGAAACTTGTGAGCCGCGGCACCAACCCAATGGCGGTTACTTTAGAAGATTCACGCCACCCTCTCATTGAAAGTGGGAGGGTCGAAGTCAAAATTGCGTTCAGCATTTTTGACGACGGGGAGGGTCGAACAGAATAGTACATCAAAAAACGTAACAAGTTCCGTCCCCTCGTTGATTCGCTGAACGCCTATCAACTGCGACCCTCCCATTTTCAATTGGAAAGTGAGTCCATTCGCAAAACATACGATCTAAATTAGGTACCGCTCGGTACCAACCTTAAGCCAGCGAATCGGCGGCGACTATTATCCAATCAAGCGTGGACAATTGCTTTTTAACGAATAAGCTTTGAAACTTATGCCAGACGAATCGAGTACAGCCATCACTTCCAACTTTTGAAAATCATTTTAGAAACCGCGCACAAGTGACTCAAATGCTAAAACCAAAATCGCTTTTTTTGTCGATGCTCCTCATTTGCCTGACGAACACATTAGTGAGTCACGGCCAAGAAACAGCCGTTGCGGAAACAATTTCGGCCGCGAAACTATTTGCCAACGATCGAATTTCCGACATCGAGATTGAGGTTGCCGAAGAGGATTGGGATAAGATTCGAAACCAATCTAGATCATTCGTTGACGCGCTTGGCACTGAGGCAGCGGTTTCGCCATTTACTTATGTCAAAGCGAACGTGACGATTGATGGCTTACTCGTTGAGAACGTTGGCTTGCGGAAAAAGGGTTTTCTTGGGTCGCTGAACGACACAAGACCTTCACTCAAAATCAAGTTCAGCGAATACACCAAGCAAGAGCCAATTGACGGGTTGGATCGCCTTACGCTTAACAACAACAATCAAGATCCGGCGCGAGTATGCCAGTACCTTTCATACAAGATGTTCAACGATTCGGGCACTCTTGCTCCTCGTTGTGGCTTTGCCAAAGTCACAGTCAACGGCAAATATCTCGGGCTTTACTCCAACGTTGAATCGGTTAAGCCGCAATTTTTGAAGCGAGCCTTTGGAGATGGAACAGGTGATCTTTTTGAAGGAACGATTGCCGACTTTTTTCCTGACTGGACTCAAAAGTTTGAGCAGAAGAAGAAATCAGCTTCCTACGATCAGATCCACAAGGTCGCGGACATTCTTAATGAAGACGAGGTAGACTTGGAAAAGCTGGAAGAACAAGTCGATCTGGATGCGTTTATGAAATTCTGGGCGATGGAAAGTTTGATCGGATTCTGGGATGGCTACTGCAGCAATCAAAACAACTTCTTTATCTACAGACACCCGGACAATTCAAAAATCTACTTTATTCCTTGGGGCACCGATTCAAGCTTCACTCAAACTACCCCGTTGCCGCCTTATCGAATTCGCCCAAAATCAGTTCACGCCAAAGCAATTTTGCCCAACAAGCTTTATCGTATTCCAGAAACTCAAAAACGCTACGACGCTCAGTTGATGTCGTTCCTTGAAACACATTGGGACGAAGAGAAGATCCTCGCGGAAATGGATCGGCTTGATGCGATGCTTAAAGATCACGTCATGGATTCAAACGACAAATATAGCGAGACGATGGAGAAGTTTCGCAAGTTCGTAAAGTCTCGTCGCAGTAACCTCATGCGTGAGTACAAGAAAGGTTCACCTAAGCTGCGTTCGCGCGAACAAACGCCAGTTCATTTCGCCGAGATTGGAACCGCATCAGCCAAATTTTCAACCAAATGGCTGACCAAGAAACCAAAAGACATTTCAGATCTCCAGGACATCACGTTGGAACTTGTCATAGACGGGGAAGAAGTTGAGATGAAGAACGTTCATTCCTTCGCCGAATTGAGTCAATGGCCGTCGCCGGGTGGCCCGCCTCCTTCGATCGTTTTCATCGGCACTCGAAAGTCAGACAACATGAAGTTGACGCTTGGATTGAGTACAACCAAAGATCTTTTTAAGCCAACAGGGGGAAAGGCAATCGACTTTACTGGCATCTATATCGAAGGAATGAACTTCATGCCTGAAGGCGGAATGAAAATGATTGGCGGCAAGGCTACCCTCAAGAAAGCTTCGATGGAAAACGGGGCACCTGTTGTCGGTGAAATGAAGATGAAGATCAAACAAATGAAAGTGGGCGAGCCAGTAGCTGAAAACGAGTAGCAGCGAGGATCGTTTACAAAACCCAAAACCTTTTCGAATTCAACGCTGCTAGTTGCCCATCACATAAGCGAAAATCAATGGGGCAACAATTGAAGCGTCCGAGTTAATCATGAATTTTGGCGTTTCGGCGTCGAGCTTGCACCAAGTGATTTTTTCATTTGGGACGGCTCCCGAGTAAGAACCGTACGACGTCGTCGAATCAGAAATCTGCGCGAAATATTGCCAGAGACGGATGTCTTTCTTTAAGTCTTGAATGATTAAAGGCACAGCGCAAATCGCAAAATCGCCCGCGATCCCTCCTGCAATCTGAAAAAATCCGATGGGTGAACTGGCATCCGTCTCGAGATACCAATTGACGAGATGCTCCATCTGCTGCGTTCCTGATTTCAATGCACTATGCGAACTAATTTTCTTCTCCATGCATCGAGCGGCAAAGATATTCCCTAGTGTCGAGTCCTCGAATCCGGGAGAGTAAACGGGAATGTCTTTTTCGTAAGCGGCCAACAACCAAGAATGTTCGCGGGGAATTTGAAAATGAGATTCGAGAACCTTCGTCTCAAACAATCGATAGAAGACTTCGAAAGGAAACATTCCTTGGCCTTCGTTCGCCAGTTGTGCGCAAACGGCCATGAAGTTGTCTTCGATGTGCCTCATGACCGTCTCAGGAATACATGTATCGGTGACGCGATTGAAGCCTTGCTCAAGCAGTTCGGTTTCGTCTGCAGGTGAAAGATCTTGATAGTTTGAAACGATCTTATATTCGTTGTGCGCGACAAGATTGAAAACGTCTTCTTCCAGATTCGCTCCGGTACAGGAAATCGCGTGAACTTTGTCCTGTCGGATCATTTCAGCCAAAGAAATTCCGAGTTCGGCTGTGCTCATCGCGCCGGCCAAACTGACCAGCATTTTCCCGCCTTCATTCAAAAGTGATTTATAGCCTTGTGCCGCCGCGACGGTTTCTCGCGCATTGAAATGGAGAAACTGGCGATCCATGAAGTCTGAAATTGGTGATCGAGACATAATCGGATTCAATAATTCAGTTTGATTGTTTGGGTTGCGATGCTGCCATCCTAGCGAATTCGATCAGAGCGGAAATGGGCGGAAGCAACGTTGTTCAAACGATGCAAAACTGAAACGCGACGATGCAGGTCATCGACACGTTGCAAAAACGCAACGTGACTTGGATTGGTAAAACACGTACTCAACGCGAAAAACGCAGACTTCTTTGTCGTTTGAAGCGCTGGCACCCGGTTTGCATAAATGTTTATGATCACTCAAAATCGTTGAACTTTGGTCAATGACCGAAAGCGAAATTTGAGCAACCTATTTGAAATAAACAAATGCACTCGAGTCAATTAGCTGAACTTGGTAGCTGGGTCGCCATCAACTCCGGGAATTTGGTTTACGGAGAGCAAGAGCAACCGATGCTCGTCGCAACGACTTATTGGACATCTTCGAAAATCCGGCTTCAACGCTGGGTGACATCCTTGAAGATGTTTGAGAATGATTTTGAGAATCCGAGGAAGGGCCATGATCCGTGGCCTGCACTTGAGATTGTGGTTCAGGAAATCTTGATCTCAGAAATGCTAACGCGAATCTGGTCAGCGACAGTCTTGACTCACGACTGGTACCATCAACAGGACGAAATGCATGGACTGGCTCACTCCATTCACGTCAGTCATATCGAAGCGAAAAACCGCGCAATTAGAATTCTCTTAACGGGACAAGCTGCCAACGAGGAAGCCTTCGATCGCATCAACGGACTTCGTCGCCGGATAGAACGCTGGACAGACTTGTTTTTGGGACAGCTTCCCATGGGCGACAAGGCTGCCATGTTTGGGTTCGATCGCAATCGCGTGGTTGACTTTAATCGGGAACAGCGAGAATCGAGTGGTCCAGAATTTTTGACCCGCCAGAAAGTTTTGGCGGCATCGTTTTCGACAGACTTGCTTCGTGACCAGATTCCTTACGCGGCCAATCCCGATCTCAATCGGGAAATCGCATCAGGTGTTCTGGCTTGTTTTCCACCAGATCGTTTTGATTCAAATGGATTGCCCAAATCAGCCCGCTTGATTTGGATGGAAAAGTCCCAGCAGGAAACTCAAATGCTGGTCGACCATCTGTCGGAGTTTGAAGATCTCGCTGATCATCCTGACGCAAGAACGATCCGAATCAGACGTTGACAGATCCAATTCATATTTTGCACTCCCGTAGGATTCATGCGATACTCTTGATTCACCTAAGCAAAACAGGTTTGGTGCTTTTTGAATCATGAATGCAAAAAACGAGTCGCTAGAAAACCTCCAGATTCCCGCTGAGAAAAATAGCGTTTGGGAGCAGATTCAACAACACTTTCAAACGACCCAGACATCACTTTCGTTGCGACTGACATGCGAAGGCAAAGCGGTCCAACAAGTTGGCGATGTAAAATCTGGAATCAAAGAAGCCGCACGTCTCTTTCATCTGCAGAACAGCCCTCAAAAAGCTGAAGAACTCGTCGCCAGTTTAGAGAACGTCTTCATCAGAAGATGTCAGCAGTGGGAGCAAGTTGCCAAAGGCGCCGAAGCCCGTGAACGTGCCAAAGCGACGGGCGGAGGTAGTGGCAGCTCATCCGCTTCTAACCGGAGGAAGCTGGAAACCGCACATAATGCGATTCGTAACCGCATCACAACGGTCAAGCAATGTATCAGGCGGTTAAGAACGGCGCTAAATCGTGGCGTTGGACTCGAACATCAAATCAATGCGATTCAGAAGGATGCGTCCTCTTCCGTTGACGACATGGTTTCAGTTGCCGATGATTCTGCACCAAAGGAAGCCCCTTCCAATGCAGCTCAATCCAACAAAACCGCGCCTGTTGAAATTGTGGTTGAAGATCCGATAGAGCCACTAAGGTTTACCACTTGCTTCAAAAGCTTGATTGGTGACGGATTGCAACTTGATTACAAGACTGCGCCCTATTTAGATCCCTTCAGTAACGAAGGTCTTAAGTCACGCGAAGCAATTTGGGCAAGTGGTCAGCCTTATTGCTTAATTGTGCAGTGGGAAGAAAGCTCACGAGGCTTGCTAAACTTGAAATTTTGGATTGTCCCGAAAAAGCCGGAGCTTCTTAACGAACTGAAACTTGTTGAATTGCCTAGAGGGCATTTCTAAACTACTAAAATAGATCAATCCATTGTTGTGTAGTGTTCG